>NZ_JAUZVW010000006.1:0-228753 GCF_033441575.1 Flagellimonas baculiformis | reverse complement strand
AATATTAAGTGCAGTGGGTGTGCCAATACCGTAAAACCATTTTTGGATAAGGTGGATGGCGTGACCGATTGGTCTGTTGACTTTGCCTCCCAAGAC
Organism: Flagellimonas baculiformis; assembly: GCF_033441575.1. Lineage (NCBI taxonomy): Bacteria > Pseudomonadati > Bacteroidota > Flavobacteriia > Flavobacteriales > Flavobacteriaceae > Flagellimonas > Flagellimonas baculiformis. The sequence goes on along the minus strand of NZ_JAUZVW010000006.1, from coordinate 228,657 downwards.
AAATTGTTGATCGTACAGACCACAAGTGCCACGGAAGAGGAAATCACTTCTGCTGTTGAATCGGCTGGATATCATTTGACCAAGAAATAAAGGAATGTCCAGAAGAATATATTAAATGGTTCGAATAGGGTTGGGGTTACCTTAATCCTATTCGGGTTGTATAAGTTTATTGGATTTTTCTACACAACTTCGGTATAGGCATGGTCATTGGTAGTATTGAAAACATCGCAAGATTCAGGTATCACTGCAATCAAAACCTCTAAACTCGATCGTGTCAATCATGTAAGGTGGACCAGTAATGGCTTGGCTGGAACACCGGTGGCAAAAATCTAAATCTTGTAATTTATACAGCTAGTTTAAAAATGACAATCAAAGTTCTTATTATATCTGCTTGTCGATAGGGCGAATAGATACTCATCTTGTTTGTGATGAGATTTTGAACTCACAAAAATTCCTTTGTCTATTTTGATTTAAAATTAAATAAAACAAGATGGTGTGGTTTGATTTTATTTATCGATATTTACGTTGTGAAAATCATTATTTCACACGAAGATGTCCTATGGGATGTCCTATTTTGGGAAAATCGACATAATATTCTGGATATTAATGGGTTAGCACCTCGTCAAGAGGTCAGTCATCCTGACGAACCACTGTATAGGTGGTATCAAAGCACTGTCAACTGATTGATTTACAGCGATTTTTGTCTTTATTGCATTCAATTGAATTCATTTAAAACCATATAAAAGGTGTAGCACTCGGTGAATGGTTTAGTACGTTCATTGTGCATAATTTAGATACCGTTTGACAAACCTGATCTGTCAACTCCAAAATTTTTTTAGGCTTATTCTCTATAATTGGACAATGTTTTCTGCGTAAATCCATTCATCTCCATCCATGAACATTCAATAATTGAAAGATATCCAATGGCTTTTTAAGCCACTCAATGCTTCCTGAAAAGTGGCATTTGCTCCACATCAGGGCATCCAATTTGTTCCATTACCTGTTTCAATTGGGTTTTGAGTAAGGAAATGGTATGGTCGCCCCCATTGCTTCCCAAAGCTGCTACGCCATACATAAAGGAACGGCCTAAAAAAGTAAACTGGGCCCCACTGGCCATGGTTCGGGCAATATCGGGTCCGGAGCGCACACCGCTATCCATCATCACGGTAAGTTGATTGCCATATTTTTCCGATATTCGGGCCAATGGCTTTATGGTGGATTCCCCGGCATCCAATTGCCTCCCCCCATGATTGGATACAATGATGCCATCCAGTCCCAGGGATACTGCTTTTTCGGCATCGGCCTCAGTGATCACCCCCTTCAATACCAATTTGCCTTTCCATAGGTCCCTGATGGAAGCAATCTTTTCCATGTCCATACGCTTGCTAAAAGTCTGGTCCATGAACTGTCCCAACTGTTTTAGGTTGAGCCCTTTGGGCATGTACGTTTTAAGCACTTCAAAATTGGGTTGCCCATGCCGTAAAGTCTCAAAGGCCCATTGGGGCTTTCCCAATATCTGAAGGATGTTGGCAACACTCATTTTCGGGGGCATCGAAAGTCCGTTCTTTATTTCTTTAGGACGAAAACCAAAAACCGGGGTGTCGCAAAGCAACACGAGAACGGGGCAACCGGCAACTTGGGCCCGATGGATCAGGTCATTTCGAACAGATTCCTTCGTGGGATGGTACAATTGAAACCAAGCATTTCCCTCAGTGATCTCGCTGATACGTTCTATGCTGGAAGTGCCCACGGTACTCAGAATGAAGGGAATATTGTGTTGGAATGCAGCTTTGGCCAGAATCTCGGGGGAATTGGGCCACATGAGTCCTTGTAGACCGATGGGGGCAATTCCAAAAGGGGCATCATATCTTTTTCCAAAGATTTCTGTGGTCATATTGGCCTCCTTGTAGGTATCCAAATACCGGGGCAACAATTCAACCTCCCTGATTTCACCAGTGTTTTTTCGCAGGTTCACCTCTTCATTGCACCCACCGTCCAGATATTCGAAGGCAAATCTGGGAATACGTTTACGGGCCTTTTCACGAAGATCTTCGATGGAGGGGTATCGGGGGTTGAATGTGATTTGTGTTTGGTTGCGCATATGATTACAACTTGAAAATTTTTTTCATGGGCAGCCATTTTTCCCCTTTTTGGGCAAAGGGAAGTGGTTTTTGGAACGTCCACATCAACTCTTCCCATTCCTGCACCTTGGGATTTTGGGCATCGGCCTGTTGTTTTTTCTCAAAGGAAAACGAATCATCCACCTCCATGATCATGGACAACCGATTTCTTACTCGATATATTTCCATGCTTTGGATGCCAGATTCCTTGATGCTCTCCAATATTTCGGGCCATACTTTTTTATGATGCTCCTCATAGGCCTTGATGCTTTGTTCGTCATCCACAAGATCAAGTGCCAAGCAATATCTTTTTAGATTTCCCATACGCGTTCATTTTTTAAAGTGTCAAAACCGAACCAGACAATGTAGGCGAAACAGAACAATGGGAGGGTAAAGGAATAATTCACCTCGGCCACTCCCATGATTTGGGCATCGGCCACCCCATGGCCCCCAATATCAATGATCATTCCCTGTAATTTGGGCATCAGGGCACCTCCAACAATGGCCATGACCAATCCGGCCGCCCCCAATTTGGATTCCTCCTCGGTCAATCCGTTCAAGGCGATTCCATAAATGGTCGGAAACATGGGCGACATGAAGAACGAAATGCCCACTAACGAAAGCAATCCCAAATGGCCTTCAATGAAAATGGCGGCCAAGGAACAGATCCCGGCCATGAGGGAAAACCACATCAATAGTTTGCCCGGACTGAGAAAACGTAACAGATACGTGCCGATGGCCCGACCCACCAAAAACAAAATGAACGCCGCAAACTGGTAATTGGCTGCCATATCGCTTGCCATACCCATGGCCTCGGCATATTGATAGATGTAGGTCCAGCACATGATCTGCGCACCGACATATAGGATCTGTGCCAATACGCCCAACCTGTAACGGGGCCTTTGGAACAGTATCCTGCCCGTTTCTTTCAAGGACGGAATTGTTCCGTTTCCTTTGGCCTGCGGCATTTTGTTGACCATTATGAGAACGAATACCGCCAGAATGACCAGTCCCAGAACCACATACGGGTCCCTGATCACCATAAGGTCCGAAGTACGAATCATAGCTTTTTTGACAGGGTCCAAGGATGAATAATCCACGATATCATCCGATTGTAGTTTTTTGAGCACAAATTGCTGTGCAATGAGCAATCCCAATAGCAACCCCACCGGATTGAACACCTGGGCCAGGTTCAGGCGCTGCGTTGCCGTTTCCCTTGCACCCATGGCCAAAATGTAGGGATTGGCCGTTGTTTCCAAAAAAGCAAGCCCGAAAGTGAGCACGTATAGGCCAAGGCAAAAAAACCAGAATTCCTCCATGATGGCCGCTGGATAGAACATGAGCGCCCCTGCTGCATAAAGGGCCAGCCCTATCAGTATGCCTACCTTATATGAGTATTTCCGAACAAACAGTGCCGCAGGCAAGGCCATGCAAAAATAGCCGCCATAAAAAGCCATTTGGACCCAAGCAGCTTGGGAATTGGAAAGCTCCAACACTTTTTTGAATGCCTGTACCATCGGGTCTGTAACAGCATTGGCAAAACCCCATAAAGCAAAAAGGGAAGTGATCAGGACGAAGGGCAAAAGTGCTTTTTTGGATACAATTTTTGGTCTGGTCATGGCTATAGGTTAAAGTGAACGATCCAGATGGGTGTAGCCCCCATCCACGAAGATCAGTTGGCCGGTAGTGTGGCTGGATTTTTCGGAAAGAAGAAAAGCCACCGTGTTGGCGATCTCTTCTGCGGTTGTCATTCTATTCCCTAAGGGGATGTTATCCCTAATTTCCTTGAGTTTTTCTTCAGGATTATCAAAAGAATTTATCCAATTCTTGTACAATGGGGTATAACATTCAGCGACGATTACGGCATTCACCCGGATGGAATAGGGAAGAAGTTCCAGCGCCCATTCCCGGGTAAGGGAATTGCGGGCCCCGTTCGCTGCCGCATAGCCCGAGGTATTGCCCTGGCCCGTCACCGATGTTTTGGAGCCGATGTTCACAATGCTGCCTTTGGTTTTCTTCAAGTGGGGCAAGGCATGGTGGGCCATCAGATAATAATGTCCCACATTGCGCTCCAAGGAACGTTTAAAATTGTCATAATTGCCATTTTCGAGTCCCACTCCGTCATTGACCCCGGCATTGTTCACCAATCCATCTATTCTTCCGAACTGTTGGATGGTTCTTTCAATGGCATTTTTGCATTGCAGGGGGTCGGTAAGTTCCGCGAGGGCGTAAAAGGCTTTGCCTCCTTTGTCCTTGATTTCTTCGACAGTGGAAAGTACGTCGGCCTCCTTTCTTCCAATAATGACCGGGATGGCATTTTCTTCTGCCAAAGTGCAGGAAATCCCTTTCCCGATTCCTTTGTCACCTCCTGTGACCAATATCACCTTGTCCTTTAATCTTAAATCCATGCATCATTGATTTGTTGTGAACACACCGATTTCCGCAAAGGAAGTCCTGCCATCACCATTATGTTTTTCCAAAGCCCTCAATTTTATATATCGGGCCACTGTTGGATTGAAATTTATTTTTTGTTCAATGCGATTGTTGGCCACATTGCTGAATTCCCCTTTCGATACCGATTTCCATGTTCGGTTATCCTGACTGACCAAAAATTCATACTTGGTGATGATCCCAAACGGATAGCGTTCTTGGATGGGCCAATAGGTAAATCCAGTAAGTGTATGGGATGCTCCCAAATCTACGGTGATTTCGCTACTGTTCGAAGAATTTTCATCCGTTGCCCAGAAAGTATTGGTGTCATCATCCATAAGTTTAACGACATCGGCATCATGTTGAAGGGCCCCCACCACTTTCCAATCTTTTTTGGCCAGATCAAAGTATTGGCTCACCGTCTGTGTTTGTTGTCCATTGTTCGGGTCCACGGCAATGACCTTTACGTTAGTGGGGGTCAATACAGGAAATGGGCCGCCATATTTTTTGGAGGACGTTGTTGGCTCCTTTCCATCGGTGGTCACATAGACGTCCACTTCATCATCAGGTACTTCAATGGAGACCATTCCATCCCTATTTCTGGTGATTTTAGGGTCTACCAAAAGGGGAGGGGCATTATAGAGCTCAAGCGTGGAGAGTGTAATTGGGCCTTTGGCGTCCAAAATATCCACTTTGATTTGGGTAGCGGTAACGGTTTCAAACCGAAGAATACGTTTGTACCCCACAGTGGTCTGCTCATCCAAAACGTGCCATGTTCCATCCACTTCGGCACTTACCGTGAATTTTTTGATGCGTTGCCCCAAAGGAATATACTCTTGCAGGAGTATGCGGTTGACTTTGGTGGGCTGATTTAAACTGATGGTGATGGAAGCCGGTGTTGTTCCGTCGTCTGTGGCCCAGTAGGTTTCAAAATCCCCATCGATGGCCTTTTCAGCATTGAAGGAAGCACTGTTGCCACGGACATTCGAGGCACTGGCAGTATTTCCATGCGCCAGTTCTTGGGCAAAATCAGTATCGATTTGTGCCTTCAGGGCCATCAATTGTTGTACATCGTTTTCATGCACCAAACCTCTATCGTCCACCGGAAGGTTCAACAAAAAGTTCCCGTTCCTGCCTATTGATTCGTAATAGGTTTGCACCAAACGGGGCAAGGTTTTTACCTGATGGTCCTCACCGGGATGGTAGTACCACCCGGGACGTATGGAGGTGTTCACTTCTGCGGGCAGCCAATGTGTACCGTCTTCATGGCCCGAACGTAATTCCACATATCGTGGCCATCCGGGATGGATCTCATCCCTTCGCATCACGCTCCAGTTGGTCTCGTTGGCCCAGCCTTCCTCGTTACCGACCCAGCGTATGTCCGGTCCGCCATCACTGAAAATGACCGCATTGGGCTGTAATTCCCGGATCATCTCAGTGGTCTTTTCCCATTCGTAATAGGTTTTGTTGTCTATTTTTCGGGTTTCGTTGGCCCCTCCGTAATATCCGGAGCCTCCATTGGCACCATCGAACCATACCTCGAAGAGTTCCCCATAATTGGTCAACAGTTCCCGTAGCTGTTCATGGAAGATTTCCACGTATTCCGGTTTTCCATAATGCTCGTTGTTGCGGTCCCAAGGGGAAAGGTATAACCCCAATTTTAGGCCATATTCCTTGCAGGCATCGGCCAATTCTTGGACCACGTCCCCTTTTCCATCCTTCCAAGGTGAATTTTTAAGGGAATGTTCCGTGGTCTTGGTGGGCCACAAACAGAATCCATCATGGTGCTTTGCAGTTAAAATGATTCCCTTCATCCCGGCATCTTTGGCCACTTTGGCCCACTGTCGGGTGTCCAGTTGGGTAGGGTTGAAAAGAGCAGGGGATTCTCCTCCTATGCCCCATTCCATATCGGTAAAGGTGTTCATGTTGAAATGGACAAAGGCATAATATTGCAGTTCATGCCAATCCATTTGGCGTTGCGAAGGGGTTGGGCCAACAGCTTTGGGTGGTTCCACGGTTTGGCAGGCTACAAAGAGCAGGGCCAGGGACAAAGTTAGGATGTGGGCTTTTCGAATCATTTTTTCAAAGGTTTATTGTTAAGAAAGACAATCTTCTTCGCTACCCATTTTTAGTAGTGGAGCAGGTTGTTTTCAGGGTTGGATTTTTGATTACCTTCATTTTAATTGCTTTCAATTACAGAACCATCTTCCCGGTACAGCTCTATTTCACCATCCAAGAGCACGGCCAACACGGTCATGTTTTCGTCCAAAACGTAATCCGGGACTTGGATGTATTTGATGCCTGGATAATGGCTCCAATAGATTTTTCCCACCACTTTGTGGGAGAGTTTGGTGCCATTGCCCACAACCCATATGCGGTTGATTTTGTTCTTTATTCCACGGAGTACAATTTCACCGTTCGGATTTCCTTTTACAAATAGATACAGGATGCTTTTATCTTTTGAAAGGGTAGTGGGACCATAGAAATGTTCTTTTGGGATGCCGGCAACGGTTCCAAAAATAGCCTCTTTGTGCTTTTGGGTCCAACGCCCCAAACCGGTCAACAGTTCTTCCTGTTCCTTTGGAATGGAACCATCTCCCTTGGGGCCAATGTCCAACAACAAATTTCCACCTGCAGAAATGACATCGGTGAAAATACCGATCAACTGATCCAGACTTTTGTAGTCGTGGTCATTTTTTTGATACCCCCACGAGTTGTTCAGGGTCATGCAGAGTTCCCAATAGTTGTCCTTGGGTCGGGTGACGGGCATGCCTTGCTCGGGAGTGGCATAATCTCCATGTCCCTGTAATCTGGAATTGATGATGGTCCGTGGATTTTGATCGAGCAGCATTTGCCGTACCTTGGGGGCTTCCCACTCCGCTGAGCTATGCTCCCAATCCCCATCAAACCACCAAAGGTCGGGATCGTAGGTTTTTGAAAGCTCTTTTAGCTGTCCTTGGTAATAGTGTAAAAAGGTGTTCCATCGTTTGGGGTCGTCCGCGGGTTTGTACCGCATGGAATCCCGGGTGTGGTGGGTGTAGTCTTGATAGGACCAATCGGGAAGCGAATAATAGATGCCCACTTTTACTCCTTCCTTTCTGAGAGCATCCACAAAAGGGGAGAGTACGTCCCTTTTGGCCGCCGAGGCCTTTTTGGCATTGAAATCCCCAAATTTGCTGTCCCAAAGGGCAAATCCATCATGGTGTTTTGAAGTAATGACGGAGTAACGGGCCCCAGTTTTTTTGATGAGATCGACCCATGCCACAGGGTCGTAGTTTTTGGCAGTGAATCCATCGGTCTGTTTCAGGTAATCGTTATGTGAAATATATCCGTTGAAAAACGACCAAGACTCATCGATCCCATTTACGGCGTATAGTCCCCAGTGGATGAAAATACCCAATTTGGCATCTTGGAACCACTGCATTTTCTCTTCAGCTTGCGAATTATTTTGTGCCGTTCCAGAGACCGATATCAAAAAGAACAAGATGATAAGTCCCAATAGGGTCAACTTGTTGACCACTTGGACAATATTCTTTTGAAATGGCAGTGTCATGCTATATCGGATCATTTAATCGTTCGTTTTTTTAAGCTTTGCATTTAGCTGGATTTCCTCATTGGCCTTTAGTTGTAGGTCCACGATGGATGCGCCATATTTTACAGCAATGCTCGTGTCGGATGGGGAACGAAAGGCAACTTCCTCCAAGGTACCATTCTTCCAGCTTATATCCACTTCAATATTGCCCCTGGCCTTTAGGCCAGTTATTTTCCCGTTCTTCCAGTTGGGGGGGAGGGCAGGCAACAATCGGATAAATCCTTCGTGCGATTGGATCAGCAGTTCTGCCACCCCGGCGGTATAGCCAAAGTTACCATCAATTTGGAAAGGGGGGTGCATATCGAACATATTGTCCGCCAAAGAGATCTGAAAAAATTTGTTGATATTCTCCTCTGCGGAGGCACCATCCAGCAAACGGGCGTTCATATTGATCATCCAAACACGGCTCCAACCGGTTCCGGCACCGCCATGTTCCAATCGGTGATCAATGGTTTTTTGGGCAGCGGCAAATGCTTCGGGGTGGTTCTCCGTAATGTCATCACCTGGATGAAGGGCATAGAGGTGTGACATATGCCGATGTCCTTTTTCGGGTTCGTCATACGGCTCGTTCCATTCCAAGATGTGACCATCTGTTCCAACGACCACTCCGGGGTGAAGGGAAGCTTTCTTGGTTTTCACCTCTTCCACGAGTTTGTCTTCGATACCCAGTATTTGGGCCGCTTCCAAAAAATTATCGAACACCTCTCCAATAATTTGATGCCCCATGGCACTCCCCATGGAAACCGCTGCAGATTTGCCCTCTTGGTTGTAATAGGAATTTTCAGGGGAGGTTTCCGGGGAGGAAATCCATTTTTGGCTTTTGGTGTCCCAAGTCAACCAATCCAGATAAAAAGAAGCAATGTCCTTAAGGACAGGATAGGCCCTGTTCCTTAAAAAATTCTTGTCTTGGGTGAATTGGTAATGCTCCCAATAGTGCTGTGCACACCACCCGCCCCCATGGATCCACGATCCCCAATAGGCTCTTTCGGCCCTCATGAAGGGGGTGGCCCAAAGATCTGTGGTATGGTGGGCCATGCTGCCACGGGCAATACCATATTGCTCCTTGGCGGTCTTTCGCCCTCTTTCCAATACCCTGTCAATGAGATTGAAAAAAGGCTGGTGGAGCTCACTGAGATTGGTGACCTCGGCCGGCCAATAATTCATTTGCAGGTTAATGTTGAGGTGGTAATCGGCATTCCAGGGCGCTTCAAGATGTTCGTTCCAAATCCCTTGCAAATTGGCAGGATTGGTGTCGGGGCGCGAAGAGGAAATCAGCAAATACCTTCCATATTGAAAGAGCAGGGATTGCAACCCTAAGTCGGTACTCCCTTCTTTACAGCGTTGTAGGCGTTCATCCGTGGGAAGATGGGCCATGTTGTTTTCTCCCAGCTCAAAATCGACCCTATGGTAAAGTTGTTGGTAGTCCGAAATATGTCGCTCCAATAGCGATTCAAATAACTGTGGAGTGATTTGGGAAAGAGTCTCCTCATTTTTTTCAGCAAAGCTGTCCCCATGATAGAAGGAAGTATTGCCCACGATAAAGATCAAAACCTTTCTTGCCCCTTTGACTGAGATCTTGCCTTCCTTGGCTGTGATCTTTCCATCAGGAGCCACAACCTGTAACCGTACCTCAAAACGTACCCCATGATCAATGGGCAAAGGTTTGGAGAACCGCTTTCCGCCATATTGGGTCACCTGCCCGATCATACTGATTTGATTTGGGGAAGGGTTGGAGACGCTCACCGTGGGGTTGCCGTGGTCTTCGGGTCTGCTCAGGGAAAGTTCCAGGTTCAGACCGCTTGGAGATGTGGTGGTGAGCTCCATGACCATGGCATCATCGGGTTGGGAAGCAAATACTTTTTGGGTGTAATGATTGCCGTTCAGGGTATAGGAGGTAGAGGCCAACGCTTGGTCAAGGTCGAGTTCCCTTCGGTAGTTGGTGATTTCCCCCGTTTCTTTAAAATCAATGAAAAGATCGCCCATGGTCTGATGGGAGCGGAGGATGGTTTTGTTGGAGAATTTTTCAACAATCAGGCTATCCACCTCCGTAGTTTTGCCCTCACGTAACAATCTTCGCAACTCTTTGAGATCTCCGGGGTTTCCTTGTGCGTCTTCCCAATCCGGTCCTCCGGCCCACATGGAGTCCTCGTTGAGTTGAAGGTGTTCCTTGAATGGATTTCCAAAGACCATGGCCCCCAAACGGCCATTACCAATGGGAAGGGCCTGCATCCATTCTTCGGATGGGGCGGAATACCATAAAACTTTCTCGGAATCCTGTGCCTTCAAGCTGGAAAAAATAGTGGCCAAAATCAAGACCAGCACCCATGTCGATTTTGACACAAAGGATTCCGTCGTGAGGGAAGTATGGGTTTTGGCAATCATATTCTATAAAATTTTTGGGCGTTCCCTCCCATGACCTGTTCTTGGGATTCCTTCGGATATTTGGTCAGGTATTGGATCAAAATATCTTTTACTTGTCCGTATTCAGTAGAGAGCAGACAAACGGGCCAATCCGAACCGAACATGATTCGCTCAGCGCCAAAGGAATCGAACACCACATCCAGATAGGGGATGAAATCATTTTTGGACCATTTTTCCCAAGCCGCTTCCGTGACCATTCCAGAAGCCTTGCAATACACATTCTTCCGTTTGCCAAGTTCACCCATATAGTGTTCCCAGTTAGGATCTATCTTTCCATTGATATTGGGCTTGGCGATGTGGTCCAAGACAAAAGATTGGCCAGGGAACAGTTTTACCAGTTCCAATGCTGGGGACAAATGCTTCGGATAGATGAGAATGTCATAAGTGAGGCCATATTTTTCCAACAGGGATAGTCCTCTTTGGAATTCGGGACGGAGCATAAAATAGTCGTCTGGTTCATCCTGGACAACATGCCGTAATCCTTTCAATAATGGATTTTTTGCATACTCCTGAAGTTTTTCCCCGATATCCTCGGCACATAGGTCCAGCCAACCCACAACTCCCTTTATGAACGGATGTTGCTTTGCAAGGTCCAGCAAAAACAAGGTTTCAGCTTCGGATTGTTGTGCCTGGACGGCAATACAACCATCCATGGTGTTTTTTTGAAGCAAGGGATATAGGTCCGCAGGTAAAAAATCTTTTTTAATGGCCTCCATGGAGGGACCGATCCATTCATGTGTGCTTGGATGGTATTTCCAAAAATGCTGGTGACTGTCGATTTTTACGTTGCTCATAAATTTTCTGTCTTCAAGGTTGACAGCAGTTCCTTTTGGCTGGTGTCGGTTGCACCAACTGATCAGGGCAATACCGTGAAATTGGTCCGGATCAAATCCGTACTGTTTCCTCCGATCATCACTTCAAACTTGCCCGGTTCGACTATATATTCCATTTCCTTGTTCCAAACAGCAAGTTCTTCAGGTGTAAGGGTGAAGGTGACTTTTTTGGTCTCTCCCTTCTTGAGAAAGATCCGTCTGAAGCCCTTCAATGTTTTTTCGGGGGTGGTCACACTGCTATGCACATCATTGATGTAAAGTTGTACCACTTCTTCTCCATCTAAATCTCCTGTATTTTTTACAGATACGGAGACGGTGACATTTCCATTTTTTTGTATCTCTGGAGTATCCGCTTTGATATCGGAATATTCAAAAGTGGTATAGCTCAGACCATGGCCAAAGACATATAATGGGTTTTCGCTCTCGCTCACATATCTATGGATGGCTGAGGGTTTTTGGTTGTAATAGATGGGTAGTTGTCCCACGGATTTGGGGAAGGTGACAGGTAACTTCCCGCCGGGATTATAGTCCCCAAAAAGCACTTGTGCAACCGCTTTTCCTCCAAGTTCGCCGGGAAACCATGCTTCCACTATGGCCGGAACATTGTTCTGGATCCAGTTGATGGATAGGGGGCGTCCGTTGAGCAAGACACACACGACGGGTTTTCCGGTCTGTTGTATCGCCTGAATGAGTTCGTTTTGCATGCCGTGGAGATCCAAAGTGGCGACATCCCTGTTCTCTTCCACCAATTCCTTGGATTCTCCCAAGACCACGATGGCCACATCGGACTTCTTCACCAGATCCAGGGCAGGTTGAAAATTGACCTTTTCCCTGTTCCAGCGCAAATGTGCCCTCGCTCCCCAGCCTCCTTCCCACATTTCAATGCGGACTTTATAGGTTTTGCCGGCCTCTATTTTTTGGGGTACTGTGACAATGTTTGTGCTTCCTTTCCTCCAATTGTCAATGACCAATTGATCGTCCAGCCACATTCGGATGCCATCATCTGAACTCAATCCCAGCCAGCCATCAAATGCCTGGTCACTTTTTATATACCCGGTCCACCGGATGGAAAAGTTATCATCGTCCACACCGATACCGGGCGACCAGGGCCAATCAAATTCCAACTCCTTGTCGATTCTCACTAAGGCTGGTTCACCCTGCAAGTTTCTATTGTTGAAGTACTCGCCCTTCAGGCCGTTCTGTGAGCCATCCGGCACGAACAAATATTCGGATGGAATGGCCTGGCCTTTTACAATCAAGGGAACACCTTCTTCATACTGAACAAGGGTATTGGGGCCAACGGTCTGTTTGATTCCTTCCAGAACGGTTGTTGCCACTTTGTTCCTCACAGCATACCCTCCCAATCTCGACTGGTCCGCATTGGGACCTATGACAGCTATCGATTTGATATTCTTGTCCAAAGGCAATAAGTTGTCTTGGTTTTTGAGCAACACAATCGACTTGAGGGCAGCTTCCAAGGCAATTTTTTGATGTTCTTCGGAGTGGAACCTTTCCTGGATCAATTTTTCACTGGTGTAGGGGTTTTCAAAAAGCCCCAACATAAATTTGAGTCGCAGCACGCCCCCGACGGCCCTGTCAATATCGTTCATGCTCAATTGGCCTTCGTTGACCAAAGCAATCAAGGTCTCTTGCCAAAATTCATTGCTGAAATCGTAAAATTGCATATCCACTCCTGCCGATACTGCTTGTCGAATGCTCTCTTTTGGGGAATCGGAAACATTATGGGTGGTCTGGAGGTATTTGATGGCTCCTAGATCGGAAACCACGATGCCCTTAAAACCATATTCTTTTCTTAGGACCTCTGTCAAGAGCCAATGGTTCGAGGCACAAGGGATACCATCCAACTCGGAATAGGCACACATGGTACCGAGGGCACCTCCTTTCATGAAGGCTTTCTGAAAGGATGGCAGGAAACTTTCCCGCGCCGTACGTTCGCCGACCAGGGCAGGGGAGGAGTTTCCACCAGCCTGGGGTATGCCGTGCACGGCAAAATGCTTGGGTTCGGCAATGATGGAACGATCGGAGGCCAAACTTTCACCTTGAAGCCCTTGGACCATGGCAGTCCCCAATTCACCGGCCAAATACACATCTTCCCCAAAGGTTTCGGCAATCCTTCCCCAACGGGGTTCCAGACCAATATCCAAGTTTGGGCCAAGACCGAAATGGACACCATGTGCCCTTGCTTCAGTACCTATCACTTGTCCGACTTTCTTCAGGAGTTCTGTGTCCCATGTGGCCCCTAAGCCAATGTTCATGGGAAAGGCAGTACTTCCCTCCGCCATATAGCCATGGAGCATTTCTTCCATGATAAGGGCTGGTATGCCCCATCTGTTGCTTTCGATCACAAATTTTTGGAGGTCGTTGATCGTTTGTGCGGATTCTGGATAAAGGTCATGGATGGCGCCCACGCCCAAACTGCCTATTTTATTTTTTGCCTTATTCATGGAAAAATTCTGTCCGTCCACGAAAAATTCCCCCTTGTACATATCCATTTGGCGGACTTTTTCTTCAAGGCTCATTTTGGACAACAGATCGGTCACACGCTCTTCCACAGAAAGTTCAGGGTTTTTGTAGCTGTTCCCTTTCTGCCCGAACAGGTTTGGGGACAGAACAGAGGTCAATAAGCAAAGGGTGACGATTGTTTTCCTAAAATTGGCCTTATCCATAATTGAATTGATCACTATTGATTTTTTATGGGACATTTTCAAAAAGTGTGTTGGATAACTCTTGAGATGTCCAAGTTCCTATTTTTTATATGCAATACAGGTTTGTTTTGACTTTCCCAGACCTTCAATCCCCAGTTCCATTCGATCTCCTGGTTTGAGATATCGGGGAGGGGTAAAGCCAAGACCAACACCAAAAGGAGTTCCGGTGGAAATAACATCCCCTGGTAATAGGGTCATATATTGGCTGATGTAGGAAACCACTTCTTGGACATTGAAAATAAAATCAGATGTGGACGAATGTTGCAATCGCTCCCCATTCACGTCCAGCCACAGTTCCAAATTGTTCGGGTCCTTGATCTCATCGGTGGTGGCAATGTACGGGCCTAGTGGAGCGAACGTGTCACAGCCCTTCCCTTTGCACCATTGTCCCCCCTTCTCGATCTGGAAGGTTCTTTCACTGATATCGTTGTGAAGCACGTAACCGGCAATATGATCAAAGGCTTCCGATTCTTCAATATAGGAAGCTTTTTTGCCTATCACGATGGCAAGTTCCACTTCCCAATCGGTCTTTACACTGTTTTTGGGGATGATGACCTCGTCAAAGGGGCCGCATATGGCGGTTGTCGATTTAAAAAATAGTACAGGTTCCGTCGGAACGGCCATCCCTGCTTCTTCGGCATGCTTTGCGTAGTTCAATCCCACACACACTAGCTTGGAAGGTCTGGCTAATGGCGGTCCCAATCGGGTTTCCTTTGGAATTTCGGGACAACTGGCGGCATTTTTGTCGAGCCATTCCCTCAAATGGGCGATGCCGTCACCCCCAAAGAACGCTTCATCATAATCCTGGACAAAGGCCGAGACATCCAGCCATTTCCCATCTTCGGTCTGTATCCCCGGTTTTTCTTTTCCTGTGTCTCCAAATCGTATCAGTTTCATATATCTTTTCTGGCTTTGATAGTTATTTCCTTTCTGACTTAGTTCAACTTGATCGTAAATGCCACGGTTCCCTTCAGGCTGTTCTTGGCCGATGATGGAATCGTGAAAACTGTGGTGTCGCCTTCTTTTTTCCATTTGACCTTCCCAGAGCTTCCCAAGATGGTGGCCTTTCGGATGCTTTCCTTGGGAAGACCCACAAATTCAATGGTATCGGGAAGCGTTTCTTCATCTTCATCCATCAAATAGATCAGATAAAGGGTGTCGTCCGGTTTTGAGGTGAGACAGACCTTTTCATATTTATAGGGAGCGATGGCCTCCGTGCTGTAGATTGCCTCGCTATTGGTGTCCATCCAGTTCCCAATGCCCTGTAGGAGGTTATAGGCCCCCTGGTCCCATTCGCCTTCTGGGCTAGGGGCAATGTTCAACAGCAGGTTGCCCCCTTTGGCCACAATATCGACCAAGGTGTGAACGGCCTTTTTGGTGCTCATATAGTTGGCATTGAAGGCATAGGACCAACCACCACCGGCAATCATACACGATTCCCAAGGGTAGGGAAGGGCCTTTTCGGGTACACGGTTCTCCGGGGTCAAGTAGTTTTGGTTTTTTCCGTGCACGGCCCTGTCCACTACAATAAGACCGGGCTGTTTTTCGCGGGCCTTTTCCACCAACTCGTCCATATGGATGTCCTGGTTCACGATACGGTGTTTGAGATACCCATTGTCATTGTTCACAAGTTGTTGGTCGTACCAACTGGTGATCTCGGATTTGGGTGTTTGGGCCACCCAACCCCCATCGAGCCACAAAATGTCCACTTTGCCATAGTCCGTGAGCAGTTCCAAAATCTGGTTGTGGGTAAACTCCACGAATTTGTTCCATTTTTCGGGATTGGCCTCTGGTTCGTAATTCACGTTCCGGTCCCTTGGAGGATAGTAGGGATCCCAGTAATTGGGGTGGTGCCAATCAGGTTTTGAAAAATAGGCCCCGGCCCAAAGTCCCTCTCCCCGAAAGGCGTCAAAGACCTCCTTGGTGATGTTGGCCCTTGGATTTTTACTGAAAGGGGTCTTGGGATCGGTGATTTTATAATCCGTGTATTTTGAATCGAACATGCTGAAGCCATCGTGGTGCTTGGTGGTAAAGACCACGTATTTCATGCCGGCGTTCTTGGCGGCCTTGGCCCATTTTTCGGGATTGAACTTGACCGGGTTGAAAGTGGTCTGCAAGCCTTCGTACTCTTTTTTGTACGCAAAGTAATTGTCGGGATTAGAACCTTTTTTTCGTTCACACCAGCCATATTCTTCCGGACAAATCGACCAAGATTCCACAATGCCCCACTGACTGTAAGGTCCCCAGTGCATGAGCAATCCAAATTTCAGGTCTTGCCACTCCTCCAATTTTTCAAGGACCAAAGGATCGGTCTCGGGGACATACCGTTCATCCTCATAAACGGCTTGGGCCGAAAGCTTTCCAAAAGCGATGAAAAGAAGTAGGATCAAACAGCTATTGAATTTTGCTCTGTTATGGGTCATATTCTTCTTGTTTTATGCATTCAATTTGATGAACCCTCCGTCTATCGGAAAGTCGGTGCCTGTTATGAACGAAGCTTCATCCGAACAGAGGTAAAGGGCCAGATTGGCCACTTCCTCTGGTTTTCCCATACGGCCAATGGGTTGGGTCTTGGAGAGTTTTTCAAACATCTCCTGTTCCTTGCCTGGATAGTTTTTGGAAATGAAACCATCCACAAAAGGGGTGTGCACGCGAGCCGGGGAAATGCTGTTGCAACGGATGCCATGTCCCACATAGTCCTTGGCCACGGAATAGGTCATGGTCAATACGGCACCCTTGGTCATGGAGTAGGCAAACCTCTCCGGAATACCTATTGAGGAAGCAATCGATGCCATGTTGAGGATGACACCCGAGCCCCGTTCTTTCATTTTTCCAATGACAGCATATATGCAATTATAGACCCCTTTGATGTTCACTTCATACAGTCGGTCGAGGTCAGATTCCGAGGTCTCTTCAATGTTCCCCACATGGGCAATGCCTGCATTGTTGATGAGTACGTCCAATGGATGGTCGGTGGCAATGTTGTCGATTACCTTTTGGACCTGACCATGATTGGAAACATCGCATAGGTGCGCTTGGGCCTTATGGCCCAAATCGGTGAGTTCTTCAACGACCTGTTGGGCCCTTTCCCATTGAAAGTCCAAAATATGTACGTTGGCCCCATTCAAGGCAAACTGTTTGGAGAGGGCTTCACCTATTCCGCTGCCGCCCCCCGTGATCAATACCGTTTTATTGTTATAGTTGAAGGATGCCATTTTTATTTCAAGGTGATTTCTATGATAGTGTCCAAGGGATCAAGCTTGTCTTTCGGGATCTGGATCAACAGTCCAAAATCGTTTTTTTGATGCACCAAGGTACTTTTGTCCTTGAAGAGCTTGACCGTTTTGATGTTGAGGTCAAAATCTTTCACAAACACTTTGTCGTCCTGCTCCAGCAAGTGCAGGTATATTGTTTTTCCTTTTTGGGTAGAGGCCATTGCTTCGGTGGGTGGGACAGGCCCTGCTGATGTGGCATAGATGGTTTCACCATTTTCACGCATCCATTGGCCCATTTTTTTGAGGGATTCCTTGTGCTCTTCCTGAATTTCTCCATTGGGCATGGGCCCAACGTTGAGCAACAAGTTGCTTCCATAACCTGCGGCCTTTACCATATAGTGAACCAACTCTTTTTCAGATTTATGGTTTCTGTCCTGAAGGTTGAACCCCCATGATCCGTTAATGGTCTCGCAGACTTCCAAAGGCAGTTGCCCGATATCTGATGCCGGGGTGCCAAAGCCGGTCGTGTTCTTTCCGGGCAGGTCTTTTTCGAACATCTGGAAATCCTCTCCTTCAATCGGAGCCAAATGATGGTTGTTTCCGATAAGGCATTGGGGCTGAAGGTCGTGGATCAATTTATAGATTTCATCATAATGCCAATCCACTTGGAGTTTCCCGAATTTTTTACCGTCCCATTCTTTCTGGTCCCAATGCCCATCGAACCAGATACCTGCAATGTCCCCATAATTGGTCAAGAGTTCCGTGAGTTGGGTCTTCATAAAGCTGATATAGTTGTCCCAATCACCAGCGTTCCTTCCGGATATGTTGGTCCCTGTTCTCCCCCTTGGATAATAATCATCACTGTGCCAATCCAATAGGGAATAATAGAAAAACAATTTGATGCCTTCTTTGTGGCAAGCATCTGCCAGTTGTTTCAGTACATCTTTTCCATAGGGAGTGCCATCGACGATATCATAGGTGTTGGCCTTGGTGTCGAACATGGAGAAACCATCGTGGTGCCTACTGGTAATGGTAATGTATTTCATTCCGGCATCCTTGGCCATTTTTACCCATTTCTCCGCATCAAAGGCTATTGGATTGAAGAAGGTAGGCAACTTTTCATAGGCATCAATGGAAATGTTCTGGTTGTTCATGACCCACTCGCCATCACCCAAAATACTGTACACGCCCCAGTGGATGAACAGCCCGAACCTGGCCTCTTGGAACCAATGCCGGCTTTCCAGGTTCTGTGGGGAGGGGGTATAATCCTTCTGTCCTTGGCCATGTGCCAGTGTACTGAGGAAAAGTAACAGGACGGTGGATTTTTTCATTAAATGCTTCATAAGGTTGCAGTTTGATGGGGAGTCCACACTTTTCCCTGCGGGAAGGTGTGGTCCTTCAAGGATTCTTTTTTCATTTGGATGCTATAGCCTGGCATGAGCGGGGGCATGTATGACCCATTTTTAATAGTCACCGGGTCCAAAAAATGTTCGTGGAGGTGATCTACATACTCAATGACGCGGCCCTCCATACTGCCACTGATACATATATAATCCACCATGGACAGGTGTTGGACGTATTCGCAGAGACCAACACCTCCGGCATGCGGACATACGGGGATATTGAATTTTGCGGCCATGAGCATTATGGCCAAGTTTTCATTTACACCGCCCACCCTACAGCTGTCTATCTGGCAGATTTCAAAAGATCTTGCCTGCATCAATTGTTTGAAGATGACGCGGTTTTGGCAATGCTCGCCCGTCGCCACTTTAATGGGGGCGATGGCTTCGGCGATCTTGGCATGGCCCAGCACATCGTCAGGGCTTGTGGGTTCCTCGATCCACCATGGGTCGAATTTTTTCAACTGGGCGAGATTGTCAATGGCCTCTTGTACATCCCACTTTTGGTTGGCATCCATCATCAATTTGATGTCATTGCCAATTTCTTCCCGAATTAGGGCGGCCCGGCGCATATCGTCCTCAAGGTTGGAACCCACTTTCATTTTAAGGTGCTTGAAACCCTCTTCCTTGGCCTCGCGGCACAATCGCTTCACTTTCTCGTCCGAATATCCCAACCAGCCAGCCGAAGTGGTATAGGCAGGATAGCCTTGTGCCATGAGATGATCGATGCGTTCTTGTTTGGTCGCCTCAATTTTTTTGAGGAGCTCCAAAGCCTCATCAGGGGTAATGGCATCGGTGATATAGGTGAAATCCACGCAGGATACC
Organism: Flagellimonas baculiformis; assembly: GCF_033441575.1. Classification (NCBI taxonomy): domain Bacteria; kingdom Pseudomonadati; phylum Bacteroidota; class Flavobacteriia; order Flavobacteriales; family Flavobacteriaceae; genus Flagellimonas; species Flagellimonas baculiformis. Next base: position 209,095 of record NZ_JAUZVW010000006.1, on the reverse strand, counting down.
AATTCTTCAGGTGTCATATCGGTCAATAGCTTCCAAAGGGGTTTCCCTTCGATTTTGGCATAGAGGTCCCAAACGGCATTCACCAAGGCCCCGGTCGCCAGATGGATGACCCCTTTTTCCGGTCCAAGCCATCTCAATTGACTATCGCTGGTCATCATTTTCCAAAAGGCTCCCATGTCCGAGGTGAAGCTTTCGAGGCTTTTTCCCACGACCAAATGTGACATCGCCTTGATGGCGGCCACACATATCTCATTGCCACGGCCTATGGTAAAGGTGAGTCCGTGACCTTCAATCTGTTGGGGATGGTCTGTTTGTAGGATGACGTAGGCGGCAGAATAATCTGGATCGGGGTTCGTCGCATCCGACCCATCCAGTGTCAGGCTAGTGGGAAAACGGATGTCTTTTACTTTAATGTCTGTAATTCTGGTCATAGTATTGGTTTGGGAAAATTCCCGCATAAAATTAGGAGTGCATTCCATGATGGGCTACCAAAAAAAGCACCAAAAACGGTACTTTTTTTGCCTTTTTATCACTTATTCTGATTTTTTGTAAGATTTAATATAGTCTTTTGGGGACATCTTCTTTATGGCCCTGAACTGTCGGTTGAAATTTGAAATGTTGTTAAAGCCTGATTCATAAGCGGTTCCCGTGATATTGTTTTCGTTTTCCAGCAAAAGTTTGCAGGCATACCCTATCCTGACCTCATTAAGGTACCGGCTGAAGGTCTTTCGGTGGGTCCTTTTAAAAAAGCGACTGAAAGCGGATGGGTTCATTCCCACAAGTTGGGCCACCTCACCTAAATTGACCTCATTTTTAAAATTGTCAAATATATATCCATAGACCTTGCGGAGCTTTTTGTTTTCATTTTGTTCAAAATTGTCCATGTACCCTATACTGGACAGGAATTCATGGTCTTTATGTTTGGTCAACTTGTTCAACAGTTCAATCAAGGCAATGGTCTTTGAAAATGAATCCATGGTGGGCATGCTTTCAAAGTATTTTTGGATGTCCGTACCCGTTGATTGAAATTTAATGCCCCTTATGGCCGTCTCCAACATGAGGCCAATATGGAAAAGTTCAGCAGACTTGAAAAAAGCGTCCCCCAAGAAGTCTTCCGTAAAATGAATGGCCACGGCTTCGGCAGCAGTGGGGTCTTCGGCCTTAAAATAGTGGTCATCGTTCAGCCACATATGGGGCAGGTTCTTGCCCAAGAGCACCACTTCCCCCGGCTGGAACTTTTGGATACTGTCCCCAATAAACCTGGTGCCAGTACTTTTTTTGATGAAGACCAATTCAAGCTCAGGATGGTAATGCCAAACCTTTAAAAAATAGGGATAGCTGTTTTGGGTGACGGAAAACGATGAACTGGCATCACTTTTACGGTTCAATAAATGAAGCTTCATACCATTCTGCTTTTAAGCCAATTTACAAACATATTGATTAGTTGTTTTTTCTGTTTTCATGCCCACATGAACCTTTTCAAAAATCAGGGACATGATATCACATTTAAGGTCTTTTCCAAAACCTTGATTCAAAACTTTTTAGAATCATTTTACATGCTGTATTTTCAAAAATAACGGTAATAAGGGGTATTGGGCAAAAAAAGTATCATTTCATTTGCATTGATCATCAGAAGGGCATGATGAATTTGATGTGTGAAATCATCAAAATATAGAATTAAAACTCACTGACAACTCAAACTTTTAACCAGTACACTAAACAACTCGCAATCTTACGAAAAAAAGCTAATCTTGATTTTAATGCTTGCTGTAAGCTCAGGGTATGTGTTTGGCCACGGTATTAAACCCCACTGTAGGGAAGTGAATTTCTTGAAGGCCGAAGCCTATGTGGGCGTGAACGATGCCATGGCCAAAGAGGCTTATGAAAGTGGAATTGCGGAATCCATCAATTTTTACTATCAGGTAAGGGAGGTGAGCAATGATGCAACCTCACCCGAACTGGTGGCCCTGGGGGAGACCGAAATATCGGATTACCTCGCATCCGCGGCGGTCAGTTGGGACAATGCTACAAGTGAGGAAGAAAAAATGAACCTTATTGCCACCCAAAAATGGCTCAGTTTCAATGTGATCCAACCCTACGAAAACTGGGCAGAACTTAGAAGGCTGAACGCCCCTGAACTCGATTTTTGGGTGGATCCCGCCAATGCCCAATCCCTTCCGCCCAATCGTTGGATCTATCCGAACAGCGAATTGGTGTACAACACTGAAAATTACAATGCGGTCAAGAGCAATGATAACCTATCCACCAAAACATTTTGGGACATAGATTGATTAGTTTAGTTTTTTTGATTTAGTTTTTTTAATTCATGCCCGGTGGTAAACCTCCCTTACTGCCGGGCATTTTTAATAAGGTAGCTACCATGGTTGGGACAGTCCAACCGATATTTGAAAATGCCAGTTTTTATGATTCGATACAGAGAGATGATTTTTGTGAAAATCCAGAAATGTAGCGCCTAAGTCAGATGAAGGTTGTAATATAGATGCAAATAAAGACCAAAGACCATCCAAATATGAAACGAAGAGACTTTGTAAAGAACAAGATGATTGCTTCCACAGCTTTGGGTCTGGGAGGAGTTGGGGTACTGTCCGCTTTTAAGGAGGATTCCGAACAGGCGAAGAGCGGATTCAAGCTCAAATATGCCCCACACCTTGGAATGTTCAAGGAATCAGCAGGGGAAGATCCCATTGATCAGTTGAATTTTATGGCCGATATGGGCTTTACCGCCTTTGAGGACAATGGGATGAAGGGGAGGTCCCAAGACCTACAAGAAAAAATGGCCGCTACCATGGCCAAGCGAGGCATCTCAATGGGGGTGTTTGTGGCACATACAATTTCATGGGACAAGCCCAATCTTGCCAATGGCGACGCTTCACTTCGTGAAAGGTTTCTTGCGGAAATAAAGGAATCCATTGAGGTTGCCAAAAGAGTGGATGCCACATGGATGACCGTGGTTCCAGGCCATGTGGATCTAAGGTTGAGAAAAGAGTTTCAAACGGCCCATGTGGTGGAAACCCTTAAACGGGCCAGTGCCCTTTTGGAGCCCCATGGCTTGGTAATGGTGCTGGAACCATTGAACTTCCGTGACCATCCCGGCCTGTTTTTAACGGATAGCCCTCAGGCATATGAGGTATGCAAAGCCGTGGACAGTCCTTCATGCAAGATTCTTTTTGATATTTACCATCAACAGATCCAAGAAGGAAACCTCATTCCCAATATCGATGCATGCTGGGACGAAATTGCCTATTTTCAGGTGGGGGACAACCCCGGAAGGAATGAGCCCACCACAGGAGAGATCAATTATAGGAATGTGTTCAAACATATCCATTCCAAAGGGTTTGAAGGCATCGTGGGTATGGAGCATGGCAATTCCAGGAAAGGCAAGGAAGGGGAACAGGCCGTGATCGAGGCCTATAAAAGCAGTGATGCATTTTGATTTGTTTTAGATGAAGCAACGGATTATTACACCCCTATTTTGGCTATTGTGCGCCATGGGGACCCTATATTCCCAGAGCAAATCAAACTATACCCAGAGCATTCCGGGTGTGGACATTGGTCTGGAAATGGTGGCCATACCTTCGGGCACATTTGAAATGGGCAGTCCCTTGGATGAGGAGGGAAGAAAAAGCGATGAAGGCCCCGTCCGCGAAATTGAAATGAACGGTTTCTGGATTTCCCAATATGAAATCACATGGGAACAGTATAATCTTTTCATTGAAAGGGCCATTGACCAACTCGAAAATGAGCACAAAGCCTTGGATGTTGACCTGGACGTTGACGCAGTATCGGGGGCTACCACTCCCTATGTGGATATGAGCCTTGGCATGGGAAGGGGAGAAGGTTTTCCCGTGGTGAACATCACTCAAAAAGCAGCTTCTACCTTCTGTGAATGGCTTTCGGCCTTAACCGGCCACTTTTATCGTCTTCCCACAGAGGCTGAATGGGAATATGCGGCACGGGCGGGAAGTGATGGACCGTACTATTTTGGGGAAGATCCTTCGAAATTGGAAGATTATGCCTGGTTTGAGAAAAACAGTGAAGGAAAATATCATCAAGTTGGCCTCAAAAAGCCAAATCCATGGGGGCTGTACGATATCTATGGAAACGTTGCGGAATGGACAATGGACCAATATAACGAGGAAGGTTATGCGGAAGCCAGTTTACCCTTTGAACCGACAGTGAGCGAGTATCCTGTGGCTGTTAGGGGCGGTTCCTTCAAAAGTACACCCGATGAATTGCGCAGCGCTTCCCGAATGGCATCAGATCCCGTGTGGAAGGAGCGTGACCCACAATTCCCCCGGAGTAAATGGTGGTTTACCGATGCCGGATTTGTGGGGTTTAGGGTAGTAAGGCCAATGGAGGCCCCTTCCCCTGACGAATATTCCCGTTATTGGGGAAAACAATAAAATAAGTATCCAAATAAATAGACAGATGAAACCAAAAAAGCAATCCAAGACCAAAGCAAGACGAGAGTTCATAAAAAAAGCCTCATTGGCATCAGGAGCCATGGTTCTTCCCTCGCTGGGCACAAGTGCCATGGCGAATGTGTTCAATGAAAAGAAATTGAAGATCGCCCTTGTGGGCTGTGGAGGCCGGGGCACCGGTGCGGCCAACCAGGCATTGGAGGCCGATGACCATGTAGAACTGGTTGCCATGGCAGACCTGTTTGAAGATCAATTGAATTCCAGCTATGGGCACCTGTATGAAAAATATAAGGACACTGGAAAGATGCAGGTAAAGCAGGAGCACAAATTTGTGGGTTTCGATGGTTTCAAGAAGGCCATAGACCTTGCCGATGTGGTTATCCTCACCACACCACCAGGATTCAGGCCCTATCATTTTGCCTATGCCATTGAAAACGACAAGCACGTGTTCATGGAAAAACCAGTGGCGACAGATGTCCCCGGAATACGAAAAGTGCTTGAGACAGCCAAATTGGCCGAACAAAAAAAGTTGAACGTAGTGGTCGGCCTGCAGCGCCATTACCAAGAAAATTACATAAAGACCCATGAACTCATCAAAAATGGAAGTTTGGGCAAAATAGTGGCAGGTCAGGTATATTGGAACAGTGAAGGGGTTTGGGTACGCCCCAGAAAATCTGGCCAATCGGAATTGGAATACCAAATGAGGAACTGGTACTATTTTAACTGGATATGCGGGGACCATATTCTCGAACAGCATATACATAATATTGATGTCGCCAATTGGTTTATTGGGGAATACCCACTATCCGCACAGGGTATGGGAGGAAGAATGGTGAGGACCGGACCGGACCATGGGGAAATATTTGACCACCATTTTGTTGAATTTACATATCCAAGTGGGGCGGTCATATCAAGTCAGTGCCGCCACCAACCCAATACTATGTACAAGGTCGGTGAAGCCTTTCAGTTGACCAATGGTACCGTAGTTACCAACGATGCCGGTGCGGCCAAGATATATGACCTCTCTGGAAAGGAAATGGAATCCATCAGCAATTCACAAGGACACAATCCGTACCAAGAAGAGCACAACAGACTCTTTGCTTCCATTCGAGAGAAGGGTGTTATCAGCGATGCGGAAAATGGAGCGAAAAGCACCATGAGTGCCATTTTGGGCCGAATGGCCACCTACAGTGGAAAAATGATCAGTTGGGAGGAGGCCATGAACTCCAATCTTCAACTTATGCCCGAAGAACTGACATGGGATTCTCCCACGCCAACAAAGCCAGATCATGAGGGAAAATATCCCATACCAATACCGGGTAAGGCCGTTGTTCTTTAAATCAGGGACCGAATCTCGCTTTAATTTCCTTTGCTTATACTTCAAGGATCCAGTATTGGGTATAGGCGGAAAGAAATATTGGTAGGAAAAAAATACCTACTTTCCGTGATTGTCCCTTTTGGGGAAACCCTCTACTTTTGATGGAAAATGGATTTCAAGGGAAGATGTCAAAAATCAGCAATGTTTGGAGATATATCTTCCCCTTTTTTTCCCAGGGCTCCTGCCTATTGTGTACCGGAAGCGGAAGAATCCATTTGGACCCAACAAAGCAAATATGTATAAAATGACGAACAAAATCATTCTGTTGGTTGCCCTTGTGACCATCCTTTCGTGTAAAAATGGACAGGGACAAGGACCACAACCTGAAGCTGAGCAAGCCGAGAGCCTAGTATCAAACCATGCTGAAGAAAACTTCAGTGAGGGGAGAATTGATGTTGCCATCCATTTCCAAGGGAACCGCTTGAGCGAAATTCTGAACAAAGTGAACCCATCCAAGGGCGATGTACAGCAACAGATGCAAAACCTCATGAAGGAACTGTCACCGGCCGAGGCGGAGAACATAAAAAAGGTGATGGAGTCCAATCCCATCCTTGCCATGCAAATCATGTTTGCCCCAATGCTCAAAAATGTGATTTTCGTGCGCGACGACCATGCATTGGCCAAATGCGATGGACTGATATACCATTTGGAGAACAAATTGGATGGAGACAATGAGACCGGAGTGGTGTTCATCCAATCACAGTATGACAAGGGCAAGCAGCTCACGTTCGAATATGACAAGGACTATTTTGGGGAAATCCAGCTACAGACCCGGATAGACATGGACCTATATGACAGACAGCAGACCAATGACACCGAGGTGATCGCGGGCTACACCTGCACCAAGGCCATATACAGCTTGAAAAACAGCACACCGATGGCATTGGGAAAGCTTGAGGTTTGGACCTCCGAACGCATGCCTCAGTCACTGAATTTTATACACCCTTTCTATTTGGAGGAGGAACATGGTATCATGAAAATTGCAATTTATCAAGACATGGATTCGGATATGCCAATGGTGTACGAGTTTAAAAAAGTGACCCCTGCACCAGTCAGCGATTCAGATATGGAAATCCAACAAAGCCAACCTATCTATTCAGGAAAATCCGATGCTCAGACCATAGCTGCCAAACTGATGGGTATCATGTTCGGGAACCCATAACAGTAATCCTAACAAACCTATTTTATGAAAAAATACGCAGCCATTGCGCTTGTCGTACTGATTGCCCATTCTGTACACATTGATTTCGGAGTCCAGCTGTTTTTTGAATTTCAAGTATTCGGCATCTTTTTCCTTTTTTGTCATTGATTTTGTCCGCTCAAGGAACTGATCATATAATTTTTCAACCCGTATGGAGTCGGAGCGTTCCCTAAAAACCATTCCATACCATCTTTTCCACTCGCCTTATTCCAAATATTCATCTTTCATGATGGCCATTATTTGGTCATTTTTTTGCTGGTCGAAAGTGATGCCTGCAAAATTCTCTTCATCGGTTCCGTTATAATAAATGCCTCCCACCTCATCATCCACGCGATTAAAGAATAGTATTCCTGGCAAATCCCTTTATGAACCCGGATGGTGTGGAATACCATGGGTAGTGGCGAATGCCTGCCTTTTAGGATTGCTGATTGAGATGTATAAATTTTTATCAGGTCCAATTATGCTCAACCTTTCGGCTTGAATTTCTTTGAATGTTTCTATGTCATTGACATGCCTGTCATAAAAGAAAAAACAGGTCAATACAATTAAAAAAATGAAGTTGATGGTTGGAAGATGTCTTTTCATATTTTTTGATTTGATGGTCTCCTGATCGATGATGTAAGCTTATTCCAATTGAAGAGGAGGGAAGAGATGTCCATTCAAAATTGAAAAGGGGCGGTGGCCGGGTTCAGCTTTTTGATAAAAATCACTCGATAATCCAACTAGATGTCAGTTTTCAAGTATGTGTTGATACATACGCTCTATTTCAGCTAACCCAGGTTCCTGTTTCATCCATTGCATACGTTCTTCCTGGGTGTCCATCCATCGGTACAACCAACTGATGCCCCATTTTTTGTAATAGCGGTCTTCCTGATCGTAAATGGGGTCGGTGAGCGATTCCTCAAAACTTACGATTTCATAACCGTCCTGTTTCAGCCGTGTGATGATTTCCCCCAAATAATCGGCATTGATGGCATTGTCATGGCACAGATAGATGTGTTTTATGGGCCGCCCATATAAACGGCTTGCCATTTCATCAAAAAAACCGACCAAAGCCAAGGTCTTTTCCACATACTGTTTTCCGATGTCCTCGGCCTTTTCCACTTCACCCTTGTCCACATAATGCTGGTAAACGTAATCGAACATCCAATCGGAACTCTCTACGGTGAAAGGGGCTATCCTATAGTTCCGTGAATCCAAATACTCCCTCATCTGCAGATGTTGGATGGAATCTTTGCCCATATCGTTAAAGGGGAACCTAAAATACGTAAGGTCCTTTTCATATGTGGATGCGTATTGCTTGGTCAAGGTTTCCCCTTTTTCAACATCTTGGACAAAATTGTCCCACCCAACTTCCGAATACCTGGAGTGGCTATAGGTATGGTTTCCGAGCAGTGCATTGTCGTTTTTGATCCAAGACTCCAATAGAGCTTTGTTACGTTCCACTTCTTCCGTTTGCAAAATTTTGTCCTCGTTGATGAAAATGGTAAAAGGGACGTCCAAGGAGTCCAACAGGTTCAACAGCTTTGGGTTATAACCGTCTTTTTGATATTTTTTGGCATTGGGGACATCGTCAATGGTTATGGAAATGGATTTTTGCTGGGCCAAACCAAAAGTGGTGCTCAACAACAGAAGGAACAGTGGAAATTTATATCGAATCATTTTTGTTTCATGATTATAAGGACAACTCCTTTTCTACCAATGGGTTGAAAGGTAAGAAACTTTGTTCCCTAATTAAAATACAGGTAGTACGTCAAGATAATCGCCGACATATTATAGATCCCGTGGGCCGCTATGCAGGCCGTAAGGCGTTTGGTCCAAATGAACAATACCGTGTACAGTATAGTGGGTACCAAAATATCGAACCAATCCAATGCGCTTGTGGGCAAATGCCCAAGCGCAAAAATCAAAATGGACAGAATTGCCGAAAACCATAGCCCCGTTTTCGGGTTCTTGAAGGTTTCCTTCAGCACATTGATGAAATATCCCCGGTTAAAAAGCTCTTCGGTGATCCCACCACCGATCACGCCCAATGCTGCAAAGGACAAGGTGCCCATCAAGGTGCCATCATACATTTCGGATAGGCCATAAATGTCTGGGCGGTTTATCCCTCCGGTGTTGGGAATGATGAAAACAAACTGGAGAATGGTCCATAGGGCACCGAAAAGGAGGCCCAAGAGCATATCCGTCCCCAAGTTTTTGGACTTGAGCCCGATATCACTGAATTTTTTTCCCAGGATCTTGAGGGAAAAGTAGAGTAGGGCCGTGACCGTTACAAATTGAAAGAGACCGATAAAGAGCAAATTGATACCGATTTTGCCTCCATTTAATTTGGTGACCCCAAAAAATACATCGGGAATTATAAATAGCAGATATCCCAAAATGATGGTCGTTATAAAAACGACCAAGGTCTTTGTCTTGCTAACTGGTTTTGAATTCTCTTCGGTCATTGTTTTGGTTTTTAAGGTTGTTTTTGTGTTGCATTCCACATAAAAACAAACCACCGTACACGCGTTATGCAGCACAGTGGTCGTGGATTTAAAATGGTGGATCGGGGCGGTATGCACCCATTGATCATTCACAGTCGGTTTCGTATTGGTTTCCTGTGGCATAGTGAAAAAGAGTACTGCTGTATGCTCCGTTTTCGTGCATGGAGATCAAATCGAAATACTGGAACGTACAGTGACCATCGGGCCAGGTGGCCTTTGCGACGACCTCTATAATGCGTCCAATATAGGATGTTGTGATCACATCGCTCCAACTACCCGATGTAATGACGAGGTCGGTAAAGTTCTCTTTCCATCCTTTCTCCTTGGCATGTTTTTGAAGTGCTTTCAGGGCTTCGGCCTTTATGGCATCATCGTTCATGGCAGCGGTGGGCATTTTCGGTTTTTCCGTCCAACTGTTCATGAATAGTTCCACCTGCTTCCAGAATTTCTTTTCGATATCTTCTTTGGCCTTGTACTCCATTTCGGTGATTTCTTGGTCGGTGTACTTCTTCCTCTCGTCACCGAACAAGAATATGGACTTGTCCCCTTCATCGTAAATATAGTGGACACCGTCCGCGCCAAAATGGATGTACTGGTCGGGGCTGCTTCTTCCCCAATAGGTTGGGGTGTCATAGTACATGAAGACGTGGGGATCCAAGTGGTGTCTGTAAAAAGTTTGGGTGCCCATTTTCCCTTTGAAAGTGAGCATCTTTACCTTGGCACCAAAAACCACATCGATTGTGTTTTTATCGATGATCTTCACGTGCATGGTACTCTTTTGGCCTATGGAACTGATACCTCTGTAATATTTGTCCACTTCAAATCTTTCTTCCGCAGGGGCTTTGGCATATTTGGTCAGCAGTCTAGGAAAATAGAATTTTTCCTTTCCGTCTTCCAGCATGTTCCGCCTCAGTTCCGCAGAACTTTTTTTGGAATTGACCAAGGATTGGTCTTGGGACAAGATCTCGTAGTAGTCAGCGGGATCGGCGGTGGCATAATTAAAATTGCCATTGAAGATGTACCGCTCAAGATATCCATCATTTTCGGCAATGAAATAGAAAAATCCGTCGCCCACATGCAGATATAGGCCATTGGTACCTTGTACGGATTTCAGTTCACGTGTATTTTCGGTGCCGTCCGTGTTTTTGAAGGTGACCGTTAACTTGCCATTGTCACAGCAATCGGAAATTTCGATGGTACCCTCACTCGCAGTGCGGTAATATGTTCCATTTTTGAATTGCTGTGAGCGGGCGATAAAGCCCATACAGACCAATAGTAGGCATAGGGCTGTCTTTGTTGTTTTCATGGGATTGGATTAGGCGTTTGTGAATGAATTGAATTGTTTGTTATATAAATGTTGAACACTGTGTATGTAAAGCATTCCAAGGTTCCCAAACGGGTTATGGACAATCCGTGGCATAACCGGCCGTATCATCCTTGGACCAGGAGCTGGGAGGGGTAAACCCATCTCCATCAATTTTGATACACGTCAGGCCCGGGTTGTTTTCAGCTTTCATGTAGGCCATGGAGGGATTGTTTCCGTTGGCCACATTGAGTGCATTTAATTGATTGTTGAAGCAAAATAGCGATGTAAGTGCCGCATTGCCGGAAACATCCACGTGGGATAGCAGGTTGTTTGTACAAGCCAGATACTCCAAGACAGTGTTTTGTGAAACATCCAAATTGGACAGTTGGTTGAAATTGCAGGACAAAAACGCTAGGGCTGTATTTGTTGATACATCCAAATCGGTCAACTCATTGTCGTTGCAAAACAGTTCCTTTAAGTCCAAGTTCGTGGAAACATCTAAGGTCGTCAATAGGTTTTCTTCACAGAGCAGCTTTTCCAAAGCCGTATTCTTGGAAACATCCAACTGGGTCAACTGGTTAATAGAGCATCTTAATTCCTTGAGTGCCAAATTTTGTGAAACATCCAAATTGGACAGCTGATTGTCATTGGCCCACAAGAGTTGCAAGGAAGTGTTTTGTGAAACATCCAACTGGGTCAACTGATTGATTCTGCAATTCAAATAGGTTAAAGCGGTGTTTTCCGAGAGGTTTAAACTGGATAGCTTGTTGTTGGAACAATTCAATTGCTCAAGAGCGGTGTTTTGTGAAATGTCCAGGTCGTTGATTGCGTTGTTGTCACAACCCAAATATTTTAAAGCTGTATTGTGTGAGACATCTAGATCGACCAATTGATTGTACCCACATTCCAAACGTTCCAGGGCCACATTTTTTGAAACATCCAAACTCGTCAACTCATTATTGTCCATCTCCAATCTGACCAAGGCGGTGTTGCTGGAAAGATCAACGGAGGTCAACGGGGTATCCTCTATGATCAGTACCGTTACGTTTATAAAAGCTTCGATACCGGTTAAATCGGTTATGTTGGTTTCATAACATAGTAGGGTGCCGCTATAGGATTCCGCTTCGGACACTTGTATCTCACCATCACCATTGGTGTCAATCTTTCCAATGTTTTCTCCCACTACTGTATCCCCATGGGCCAATAATCCAGCCTTGAAACTGGCATCCGGAATGTTCACAATGGCACTGGCGCCAGCGCTGGCCGAACCGGACAAGTTTATCGGGTGTTCGCCCACATTGCTGGTGATGGTGAGCGTGGCGGTCTTGCTGCCCTCTTCCGTAGGCGCGAAAGAGACGACAAATTCATATGCCCCATCGGGTTGTACCGTCTCTTCCGTTTCCCCTGCATTGACACTGAACTCCGAACTGTGGGTGCCGGAAAGGGTGAAATCTTCCAGGACCAAGTCCTGCTCTCCCGTATTGGTTACGGTTACCTTTACGTTTTTCAACGCCCCTATTTCTACTTCGGCGAAGTTGATGGAATTTTGGTCCACGGAGAATTTGGCAGGAGTCAATTTTTTCGGATCGTCGTCCTTGCTGCAACCCACAACAAGGAATAGGGCAAATACGATCATTGCCCATGAGGTCTTTGTTTTTTTCATGTTAAATAGATTTTGGGATATAAGATTTGTTCATTTTTTGAATTGATGGAGCGAAAATAAGGGGACATCCCACCATGGGCAAACACGGAATCCCTAAACCGTTAACAAACCGTTAACACTAGCAAAAAAAATGTTTTTTGACGCATAGGTTAGAGGGAATTCAATCATTTTATACTGATTTTCAATGGTTTGAATGCATTTAGTGAACATGGTTTCATGTTTTGAAGGCTTTACTTATCTTCGCCTTGTCGATCCACCTTTTTAATTAGGGACAGTTGTTCCACATTTTTTTGTGGGAACAATGGTTGGTCCATATCTGAAAAAATCAATACCCTTTTAGGTGAACAGAACGAATGAAATACACAACAGGGGAGAGGAGACAGAGCATCTTTTAAAGCTCCTTGATGAAGATGAAAACCTTGATGGAAAAGCATTAGGCAGACTATTGGAGGAGCAAAAGCTCGACAAGCTCAAACTGATTGCCGAAAATACCATAGATGTCATCTGTTTGCACCATCCGGCGGACGGTCGCTATCTCTACGCAAGCCCTTCCACGGAGCATATCATGGGCTACACTTCGGAAAATCTCAAGGGCAAGGTTCCGTATGATTTTGTCCACCCCGATCATCATGCCATACTTCTTAAAAACATTTCAAGTTCAACGGAGGGTTTGACCTCCATTCCCCATAAACTCGAACTAAAGTTCAGGACAAAGTGCAATGGGTACCAATGGTTTGAAGGATACACCAAACCCATTTTTGACAAAAGGGACAAGGTTGTGCTGGTATTGAGCTGTACCCGCAATATCCAAGACCGTAAAATTGCCGAAATGGAGAAAAAGCAGCGGGAGGTCATTCAGCAGAACCTGCTGCTATCCTCCATTTTATTGGAAAAGAAGAAGGCCATCGTCCAAAAAATAGAGAACAAGATCTTGGAGGTGGAACCCAACCAAAGAAAGGAGCTGAGAAGTGTTTTGTCCTACATTCAGGAAGCCTTGAACCTCGATGAGGATTGGGAAGATTTCATGGTGCACTTTAGAAAGATTCACCCCGATTTTTACGGGAAGATTTTGGAAAGGTACCCCGATCTGTCAAAAAAGGACATAAAACACTTGGCCTTTATAAAATTGGGGATGACATCCACCGAGGTGGCCAAGACCATGATCATTAAAAAAGAGAGTTTGAGGGTGTTGAGAAGTCGCTTGAAAAAGAAACTCCAACTGGACCCATCCCAAGACCTTGTTGCCTTCATCCAAGGATTTTGATTTTCATAAAATAAAAAAGTCGGGCATCCTAAGTTTCAAGGGAAATGACCCCACCCAGGGTGTGACCGTACCCTCAAAATTGGTCCGCACCTTGCAAGGAGGATAAGGTCAATGTGCCACAAATGGTTTCAATTTGGGCTTGGTATAGTTCCAGAACAGTACACCCCGGCCCTCATTTTCCCTTTTCACCTCTTCGATATAGGTGGTGGGCAATATCCCGGAATATTGCTTGAAGTTCCGAATGAAGTGGGATTGGTCGGAAAAACCGTTTTGGTACCCCACTTCGGAGAGAGAGTCAAAAGCATTGACCGTTAAGCTCTTATAAGTCTGTTCGAACCGATACAACTGCAAATATTTTTTTGGGGATATCCCTACCAATTCCTTGAACTGCCGCTCCAAGGAACGTTCGGAAAGACCATGGGATTTCGCAATGTCCCCAACAGAGGCGTGCTGATACTTTTTGGTATTCCAAAGAAGGTTGAGCACCGCAACATGGTTGCTCCGCGATGTGTTTTTTATTCGCTCCCAGAAGAAATGGGTCAGTAGGCTCATTTTTTTCTTTGTGCATTCAACAGTGCCCAACTCCCGGGACAAGTTTTGGGGCACGAGAAGGGAAAGGTCCTTAAAACTGTCCATCAGCGTGTTGGGTTTTACCCCGAAGATGTGGCGAATCGCATCTGGGGTAAAGCTGACCCCGAAATGCGAATAGTCTCCCTTGATTTTGAAGGACAACGGTTTGGAGATAATGCCCGAAACAAAGTTTTGGGGCAGACATTCATGGTTCGGTTTCATGATGCCACTCTTGACTTCACTGTCCTGCAGGATCAGTTTCGGGAACCGGTCCGCCATGATGCGCAGGTAGATCACATCACTGGGCGATGTGTTGTGGTCAAAGGTCCAAAAATATCGAATGTAGTTTCTCAATAAGGGATGGGGGGCAAAAAAGGCTTGCTGTTTCACTGGTGATGGTGGATTTTGATTGATGGATTTGAATGCGTATTTGATGGTTCGATGTTCCGTTGTGGTAGGCCACGGGTTCCCTCATTGGTCGGCAAAATTCTACTGTCCCAGCACCTTTTTGTATGGATGCATGATGTTGTGAAGGGTTGCTTGAAATATGTCTTGTTTAGTGTTGCGTGACCGGTAACTTACACATTGTCAAACAACACCAAAAGACAATTGAAGAAATGGCATTAAGCGCCCCGCACATCCTTCCTCACTCAAAAGTAATAAAAACCCATGGCGGAATCAACCCTTGGGAATGACGCTTTTGCACCTTTTTGATAACTTTCCATAAACTATTTTTGTTGATGCCTATAATAAGCGGTGCGGGGATATTTTTTGACCATGTCGGTTTCATACAATCATTTTTTGAAGATGCCGATTACATTTACGGCCACTCAAAAATGCCCCTTGAACTATTGAAAACTTACACATGGAAGAAAGCACAGAAATTCAGGAAAAACAGGAAACCCCACTGTCCAAACGTCCCATTTGGACGGCCTTGAAGGATGCGATAAAGGGGACCGAGGCCGATTATACCAAGATTGACCTTAAAAAAGCAATTTTCTTGTTGGCCGTTCCCATGATCTTGGAGCTTATCATGGAGTCCACATTTGCTGTGGTGGACATCTATTTTGTGGGAAAACTGGGGGCATCGGCGGTGGCAACCGTCGGGTTGACGGAAACATATCTCTTTCTTCTATATTCCATTGCCATGGGACTGGCTACAGCGGTGACCGCCATTGTGGCCCGCAGGATCGGGGAAAAAAAGAAGGAGGACGCAGGGGCCGTTGCCGTCCAATCCATCATCTTGGCCATTTTGGCTTCTTTGCCCTTTGCCATTGGCGGAATTTTCTTTGCGAAGGATTTGTTGGGACTGATGGGGGCCGACCAATGGGCCTTGGAACATGGGTACCGCTATACCCAATGGATGCTGGGATGTAACGGCATCATCATATTACTGTTCGTGATCAACGCCGTATTTCGTGGAGCGGGCGACGCGGCCATAGCCATGCGGGTGCTCTGGATCGCGAATGGTCTCAATATGATCTTGGACCCATTGTTGATTTTCGGATGGGGTCCCATCCCTGCAATGGGCATAGAAGGTGCGGCCATTGCCACCACCTTGGGAAGGAGTATCGGGGTGGCCACACAGTTATGGTTGCTCTTCAAGGGAGGAAAGCACATTCGCGCCAAATTGGCACAGCTCTATTGGAATGGAAAAGTAATATTGAACATCGTCAAGACTTCCCTGGGCGGTGTGGGCCAGATGATCGTGGCCATGACCTCTTGGATATTCATCATGCGTATTTTGGCCGATATCGGAAGTGATGCCGTGGCAGGTTCCACCATAGCACTTCGTATCATGCTGTTCACCTTGATGCCGGCCTGGGGCCTTTCCAATGCCGCGGCCACCTTGGTGGGCCAGAACTTGGGAGCGGGAAACCCGGATAGGGCCGAATCCGCCGTATGGAAGATAGGGCTGTACAACATGGTGTTTTTGATAGGGGTATCCATTGTGTACTTCTTCTTCAACCATGCTTTGATGGGACTTTTTACCGACGATGCCAATGTAATAAAGATAGGTGGGAAATGGTTGGCCATACTTTCCTATGCCTACTTTGTGTATGGCTGGTGGATGGTATCCGTGCAGGCTTTCAACGGTTCTGGTGATACCCGGACACCTACCAAGATCAATTTGGTATTTTTCTGGTTGATACAGATTCCGTTGGCCTACCTTTTGGCCATAACACTGGAATGGGGATATTCCGGTGTTTTTTGGGCGGTTTTCTTTTCGGAGACCGGAGTGGGCCTGTTCACACTTTGGCTGTTCTCCCGTGGAAAATGGAAAACGGTATCGGTGTAGCGTTTTGATTGGAAAACCACTGCGGCGAATGGCGGGATAGACCCTCTTAACATCCGTTTTTACACCCTTTGATAGTCAGCATTCCTTGCCAACTTTACCCTATAAAGTTTAAGCGAACCATGGAAAAGATACAGATTACCATCAAGATAAATGCAACCATCACAACAGTATGGGATTTGTGGACGGACTTGGAACAC
Organism: Flagellimonas baculiformis; assembly: GCF_033441575.1. NCBI lineage: Bacteria > Pseudomonadati > Bacteroidota > Flavobacteriia > Flavobacteriales > Flavobacteriaceae > Flagellimonas > Flagellimonas baculiformis. The sequence continues at coordinate 192,286 of NZ_JAUZVW010000006.1, read as the reverse complement.
ATCAAGCAATGGGCCAAGACCATGGGAGGTTGGCACATCACCAATGTTGAAAACGACGTGAGGGACAACGGCGCCTTCAATTTTAGGATGGAATCCTTGGATGGCGAACTTTCCTTCGATCATAAGGGGATCTACCAAAAAGTAGTGCCCTACGAACTATTGTCGCAATCATTGGATGATGGGCGAAGGACGGAGATAGCTTTCAAAACAGTGGGTAAAACGGTCCAGATCACGGAAACTTTTGAACCCCAGCCCAATGAACCCATTGACCTTCAGCAAGAATTTTGCCGATCGGTGCTGGAAAGTTTTAAATCCTATGCGGAGAATTACAAAGGCTGATCTTGAGCCTATTTTTAAGGAACCGAAATTTAAAAGCAGAGAAATACGGTCCCATAGAGTAGGGGCCAAATTGAAATAGACAGTTCTGTGGCTCTTTCCCGTTGGACAAATGGTAAAGGTTTAAACGAATACCCAACTTTGCTTTGGGGAACCGTCCGGGGGAGCTGTCGATTAAATGGTGTAGATTTATGGAAAAGTTGAAACGGCCCATGGTAAGCCTACAATCTTTCAAGGAATATAAGGACATTGACGTTCCCAAACGGTTGATGAAATATGTCCTTGTTTGGTGCTCATCAGGAGAAGCAAGAATAGTGGTGGATGAAAAAGAACTGGTCCTTGCCCCCAGGTCGGTACTGACCATCACTTCGGGCCAAGTACATTATTTGAAGCCATTGGAGGGATGCAAGGGCTTCATTTTGGAGTTTACACTCGATTTTTTCTGTAAAACGGACAGTGACATCGAATTGATCTTTCAAAACGGTTTGTTCTGTCATTTTGCGATGAACGAGGTCATTCCCGTGGCCGACCATGGCTTTGTGGAGGAACAGTTGGAGGCCATTAAGGCTGAAATAAAGGATGAACCATACCAGCATCTCATCTCCATCCATTCCAGGATAGAACTGATCTTGGTGGAGATCAACCGAAGCAAAATTGCACGGGGTGACGAAATTTGGAAGCCAGATGCCCTTTTCCTAAAGTTTTTGGAGCTGGTACGTTCCGATTTTGAGCAGAACCTTACAGTGGGGCGCTATGCGGAGCTTTTGGAGACCACGGAGGCCAAACTGAACGAACTGGCCAAACTGCATACCGGCAAAACGGCACAAAATGTCATTTATGGACTTATCGTTTCCGAAGCAAAGCGATTGTTGACCTATGAGAAATTGATCGTCAAGGAAGTGGCCTTCCAATTGGGATTTTCAGACCCGTTCTATTTTTCCAACTTTTTCAAGAAACACACCGGACAATCCCCCAAAGCCTATCAAACACGATATGCCCTCATTTAAAGAACTCAAATGAAATCGATGAGCACCAAATCCAAAAGGATAAGCTGGATTGTCGGATTCATCTTTATTCTTTTTCCGGAAGAGGAGTGATCTGGGCTGAAATCTTACATCCTTTTCCCAAGATCCTCTATTCTTTGGGGTGACCTTGCCCCATACATTTGTACCATAATACATTAAAAATCAGAATTATGAGTACGGACATTTTCGATTACATCGTGAACAGCCACAAAATGGAATGGCAACCCCTTATTGAAAACGGGAAGCACTATGAAGGCATTTGGGTAAAGTCGTTACGCTTCGATGAAGCCACCCATCGATCCCCATCCATTTTATTGAAATTCGGACCGGGAGCCTCTTATCCCTACCACAACCATCCCGGAGGGGAAGAACTGTTTGTGATGAAAGGGAGTTGCATGGTCAACGAGGCCTATTTGGGCGCAGGCGATTATCTATACACCCCAAAGGACTACAAGCATGGAGTGACCTCGGAGAACGGGTGTGAGCTGATGCTGAACATTCCTCAAGAAGTTGAGATTCTATAGGTTTGGCTGTGCAGTTGAAAAGTGTGCGTCCCAACTACAAATAAGGGAAACTGTCGCTTTTCTTCTATCATTTGAAACTGCCAAAATCTAGTTTTGACAGCACGTAGAGTTTATTCATCACATCAAAAAATCAAATCAAGAACGAATCATGAAACTTGTCATTTTTCCGTAGCTGCCTAGGCAACATGTGGTTTGAGCGGAATGTTCTTTTTCATTTTGGAGAGCAATAGGGGGCCATTGATCGGTTTGGTGATCAGGTCATTGGCACCCAACCTGAATATCTCTTTTCGGGTCTTACTGGTGCTGTCAGCCGTGACCACAAGAATAGGGATTTGCGGATTGCAGTTGGCCTTTCCGCTTCGGATCATGGAGGTTGTTTCAAACCCATCCATTTCGGGCATTTGCAGATCCATTAGGACAAGGTCGAAAGTTTGCTCCTTCATGATTTCCCATGCCTCCTTCCCATGGTTGGCAATGGTGAGGTTGATATCATCCCATTTCTTGAACAATAGTTTCACCACGGTCTGGTTCATTTTGTTGTCCTCTACAAGTAGAATGTCCCATGTACCCAAGCTATCCGCTGCGGCCATCTCATCTTGTTGGTCCAACACCAGTTCGGTATCGTCCATTTCATAGCCTAGGCTCAGTTCGCAAGTCGTGCCCTGTTGTGGATTATTGGTAATGTTGATTGTTCCCCCGTGTAGGTCCACATAATTTTTAACAATGTACAGTCCAAGGCCAAGACCACTGAACTCCCTCTTGTCCATAAAGGATTTTTTGGTAAACGATTCAAACACAGTGCTCATTTTTTCCTTGGAAATCCCAATGCCGGTGTCCTCAATGGAAAAATCAAGGACCACCTCGCTCTTGCCCTTGTATTTACAGTTCAGGGTCACGGTTATGCCTCCGGAATTGGTAAACTTGATGGCATTGTCAAGAAGATGGTTCAATATCTGGACCAGTTTTCCCTTGTCCCCAATGATTCTGGCCGGCAAGGACCCTTGAAAGGAAAAGCCGAACTCCAAGTTCTTTGCCTCCGCCTTTTTCTGATGGGCTTCCATGACTTTTGATAAGGTCGATGGAAGTTCAAAAGAGACCAACTTGAGTTCCTGGGTACCCTTCTCGATGACGGTAAAGTCCAAGATGTCCTCTATGCACCCCAAAAGGTTCTTTGAAGAGCTCAGGATGAGCTTGCATTTTTCCTCCAGATCTATTTCTTCCTTGTTTTGCTGGAGCGATGTGGCCACGCCCATGATAAGGTTCAGGGGTGTTCTGAGTTCGTGGCTGATGTTTGAAAGAAAAGACGACTTGATGTCGTTCATGTCCTCCGCGCGTTGAAGGGCCAATAATTGGTTTTTTTCGTTCTCCATGCGAAGTTCACGAATTCTATTGCTCATGGAAATGGAAAGAAAAACAATCTCCAGTCCAATACCAAACTTTGCTCCATTGTTGGTGAAGAAAGAGTTTTCTATGGTATTGAAGTTATTCAGGATGAAAATGACAAAACCAAGTACCAAACAGGATATGCCTATCACAAAATAGGGGTCCACCTTCACTTTTTTCACTTTGACCACCACTAGCGAAGTGATCATATGCACCAAGACCAATATGCCTACACCATTGGCCAAAGGATAACAAAAGGATGGCAGGGTGGGTGCTGCACAGAGAATAGTTATTCCCAGAAGTGTCCCAATGCCCAAAGCTTTGCCAGACAGGTGCAATAGCCGGTTCTGTTTCTTCAGGTTCAAAAAGGTATCCCCGTATTTTCCAAAGAAGAAAAGTGAGATAAAGGCGGTGAGCAATACCGCCCTGTCGGAAAGCCAACCAGCTTGTGGGGTAAAGTATTGATGGAAAAAACCATCAAGGGAAAACTGCATCAGGGCTATGAAGAGTACATAAAGACCATAGTATATAAAGGCATTGTCCTTTAGCGCAAAAAAGAAAAAAAGATAGATGATACAGGCCAGTATCAATATCCCATAAAAGAAACCGTAAAAAACCTGTTCCTTATAGGTCAGTTCAAAGAATGTATTTTTTCGATACAATTGCAGCGGGGTCATCACTACTTCACCATCACTTTTCAAGTGGATATAGACCTCCACGCTCTGACGGGGTTCCAAGCTTATGTCAAAAATGGACTTTCGGTGGGCAACGGTCTTTTTTGAAAACGGAATTTTATCTCCACTATACTGTCGTTGGACGTTGCCATCTTCGTCCACCAAATAAAGATCTACAATGTCCGTAATAGGCCTTGCAGTCTCCAGATAATACTCGGAAGCTGTTTGGTCGGGGTTTTCCAAAGTGAACCGGATCCAATAACTTTCATTGGAAAAGCCCATGTTTTCCTCTACACTGGAAAGAGGTACAAAGGGCAGATCGGCAGTATGTCTGATAGCATCGAATGTGAGGTCTCTCTTCCCGGTCAAAAGAATGGATGCCTGGGAACGAAGTGAGATTGATTCGGAAAAGTTATCCTGTTTATCAAACTGTGCATTGGAAATTAAGGGCAACATGTAGATTATGGCACACAAAAGTATACCAGCCATTATGGACAAAAATGAGGTCAAGAAGCGCATAAAGTAGGTTTTTTGTTGATACCGCCCTTTGGGAAAGCAGCATCATGCTTGTTTATATATCCTTCGATATAATGAAACTAAAGAAAGCCAAACCCCAACTTTTCCCCAATATTTGGGGATGTCTTGCAAAATACATCGATGTTCGGCAGCTTCTGAATGGGGGAACGGATTTTCGTCCAAATGCAAAAGCCAGTAATTTCCTACTCTAAGGCATTATATTGGGCAGTATTTATTAGATTTGGTCAGAATCGAACAACTTTAACTGACCCATGGGATTACAACTACGCTCTTTTTACTTTTCACTCTTATTTTTTGTTACCTGCGCTTTGGCCGCACAAGACTTCAAGGCATTCGAATACCGGACCATTGGCCCGTCACGTGGAGGACGGGTGACCACCGTCACTGGAACCCCTATGCTGCCCGGAACATTCTATTTGGGAGCCTCGGGTGGGGGCGTATGGAAAACGGACGATTATGGCACCACTTGGAACAATGTTTCCGATGGCTATTTCAAGACGCCGTCCATCGGGGCCATCGAAGTGGCCGTCAACGATCCCAACATTGTGTATGTGGGAACGGGTTCGGACGGTATCCGCAGCAACATCATCGAAGGAAAAGGAATGTACAGGTCCATCGATGCAGGAAATACTTGGGAACATATTGGACTGGAAAATGCGGGACAGATCGGTGCCGTGGAAATTGACCCTACCGACCACAATATAGTATGGGTAGCGGCCATAGGAAATGCGTTCAAACCGAACAGCGAGCGAGGTATCTTCAAGACCACCGACGGCGGACAGCACTGGGAAAAGGTACTCTATGTGTCCGATGAGGTAGGTTTTGCCGACCTGGAACTGCTTCCCGGCAACCCCAATGTGGTCTATGCCGCTGCATGGAAGGCCCGCCGCACTCCATGGACCATCGATTCTGGAGGAGAGAACAGCGAAGGGGGCATCTACAAGTCCATCAATGGGGGTAAAGACTGGGTAAAACTGGAAAAAGGATTGCCCAAAGGTCTCATCGGCAAAATCGATCTAGCAGTCTCGCCGGTCGATTCGCGCATATTGTATGCCGTTATTGAAGCCCCGGGGGAAGATAGGGGACTCTATAAATCTGTGGACCAAGGCAAATCCTTCACCCATGTTTCGGACAATGAGGATTTGGTGAACAGACCGTTTTATTACACCAACATCGAATTGGACCCTACCAATCCAGACATTATTTATTCCAATGCCAATCCCTTAGTGAAGTCAACGGATGGGGGAAAGACCTGGAAACGGATGAGCGTTCCGCACGGAGACAATCACGACATTTGGCTCAATCCCAACAACCCAGATCTGCTGATCCAATGTAATGATGGCGGTGCCAACGTGTCCCACAATGGCGGCAAGACATGGTCCACCCAGTTCAACCAACCCACGGCCGAAATCTATCAAGTTGCTGTGGATGACCAATATCCCTATTGGGTCTATGGGGCGCAGCAGGACAATACCACTTTGGCCATTCCGAGCAGGGCTCCGAATGCCACGGGTGTTCAAGGAACCCAGATTATGATGGATGTGGGAGGCTGCGAAACAGGACCCGTTATTCCCATGCCCGGAAACCATTATATCGTTTACAATAACTGTTAGGGGCGTTTCAGTGTGTACAACAAGAAAACGGGAATGGACAGGGAATATTCCATCGGGGCATCCAACATCTATGGGCACAACCCCAAGGATTTGAAATATCGGTTCCAGCGGGTGGCACCCATCCATGTTTCGCCTTTCAATCCCGAAGTGGTGTACATGGGGTCGCAGTATCTTCACAGAACGAGCAATGGAGGACAGCGATGGGAAACCATTTCCCCTGATCTGACTGCGAACGAGCCGGACAAACAGGTCATCTCGGGAAATCCCATTACCCGCGATATTACGGGTGAGGAATATTACAGCACATTATACTCCATCAGGGAGTCCAAGATCAGCCAAGGCGTCATCTGGACCGGTTCCAACGATGGGGTCATTTCCGTGACGAAGGACGGCGGCAAGACATGGAAAAATGTAACCCCCAAGAAACTGCCCAAAGGAGGTAGAGTGGAGTCCGTGGAGCCTTCCCAATTCAATCCGGCAAAGGCCTATGTGGCGGTGGACCGTCATTTGTTGGGAGATACGAAGCCCTACTTCTACAAAACGGAGAATTATGGCGAAAGCTGGGAACTCATCAGTACCGATTCCAATGGCATACCTTCCGATTACACGGCCCGAGTGCTACGGGAAGATCCCGTTCGTGAAGGATTGTTGTATGCAGGAACGGAATTTGGGATGTTCGTTTCCTTTGATGATGGGAAAACCTGGAAGGAATTCCAACAGAACCTTCCCGTGACGCCCATCACGGACATCATTCTTTTTCGGGGCGATTTGATCCTGAGCACCATGGGACGCGGTTTTTGGATCTTGGACAAGGTTACGGCCCTTCAGGACAAAAATATGGATGAATTGAAGGACGAGCCCGTCTTGTTCAAGCCGGACAAGACCATTCGGTACAGAACGCCTTGGGGAGGTGGAGATTTTCCAAATTACCCTTCCACTAGCGTTATCATTGATTATTATTTGCCCAAAGAAGTAAAAGAAGGGGTCAGCCTTCAGATTTTGGATGCACAGGGCAAAGAAGTGGCGACTATTGTAAGCGACTCCACCCAACTGGAATCCACGGAAGAGAAAGTGGAGGACATGGGCCTCAGTATGACCTTTGTCTATTTGGACAGCAAGTTGGAAACCAAAAAAGGCATCAACCGATTCCAATGGGACCTTCGTCAAAAAGGACCTTGGGACAAACGCAAGGGAAGACGCTATAAGGGTGGTCCCATGGCGCTTCCCGGCACCTACACCGCCAAACTTACGGTGGATGGTCAATCGTACGAGAAATCTTTTGAGGTGCTTATCGACCCCAAGTTGGAGGAAGAGGGCGTTTCCCTATCGGATATGAAAGAGCAACTGGCTTTACAACAAAAGGTGATGGATTTGTTGTCGGATGCGCGGAAATTGCAGGACGATGTGGAGGAGAAGATCAAAAAACTGGAAAAGGACAAGACCGACGAAGGCCAATTGGAGGAACTCAAGAAACTGTTGCAACAACTGAAAAATGAGGAAGGTGCCTATCCCCAGCAGATGATGGTGGCCCAAATATCATATCTGAACAATATTTTGGGTGGAAGTGACAAAAAACCCGGAGAAGAGGAAAAAGCACGTTATCAGGAACTATTGACCCAGTTCAACCAACTCAAACAAAAAGCGGGCATCTGATCCAAAAGATCAGGATGCCTGCTTATGCTGTTTAGGGCGAATGGTCCAAAAACGGAACACTCGGTCAACATCCCTTGATTGGGGATCAAGCCCGATTTTTTCATCATCGGTCGTTTTTCGGGAAACTGTTTCAATGGAGCTCTTCACAACAAAATCCATTTTTTTCCAATAAAGTTGAAATGGTATGCGCTTGTAAACTTTGGGTTTCGACCCGGAGAATGTTGTCACAATCCTCCAGATCAAAATTCCAATACCCGTTCCTGTCGATCAATTGGTTCAATAAGGGCCTAAGCGTCCTAATATGACCCTTGCCCAATACCGAAGTCCTAAATACCAAAACGGTCTTCATCACATTCGTTTTTAGCGCTCGTAGAAAAACGGAGGTTCAACGCCTAGGGCTCTCAAATAGACATAGCCCTGTCCGCGGTGGTGGATCTCATTGTCCATAAAATAGAAAATGGAGGATTGCACGGTGCCTTCATACTGGCCAAAGAGTTTTACATGGTCTTGGAAGCGTTCCAATTCAATTTGCCCCCAGAGCTTGTTGATCTCTTCCGTGTCCTGGTCCCATCTTTCCAAGATCTTGGCCTTTTGGTTCCCATGCTCAAAATGTTCTTGCAGTTCGGAAGTTTCCCGGGTCACAATTTCCTTCAGCCCAGGAACGGCTATCCCCAAAAGCTCCATCGTCATTTCGGCAAAGGTGCGCATGCCCCCAATGTTGTAGCTGAAGAATTCCTTTTCAGGGAAGGCTTCGATTACCCTTCGGGTAAGTCCGCGGTGACCTTGGTAGTGTTCCAATAGTTGGGCAGGGGAGATGACTTGTGCTTCAGTTTGATTTTTTACGGTGTTTTCCATGATGTTTGTATTTAAAGGTTTATGATTTCTGAAACCAAAATTAGAGGGGGTGTGTGACAGCCCTGTGTCAGTAGAAAAAAATCGACCTGAAAAAAAGTTCTTGACAAGCCGTTGTCACCCCATGGGCCTAGCTTTGCCGTGAATAAAAAGGTATAAATAGATGAAGATGGGAAAGAAAAGAACGCAGGTCCTTGGATTGAAATCCTATCTTTGGGAGATAGCTCACGCAATTATGGGAATGGACACCGCCAAACGTTTTGATAGGATAGTCGCCATTTTGATACAGCTGCAGTCCAAGCGGATTGTGAAGGCACAGGAACTGGCGGACCGCTTTGATGTGAGCTTGCGTACCGTGTATAGGGACATCAGGACCTTGGAGGCATCCGGTGTGCCCATCGTCAGCGAAGCGGGCGTGGGCTACTCCATTATGGAAGGGTACCGCCTGCCCCCGGTAATGTTTACCCGGGAAGAGGCCGGAAGTTTTGTGGCGGCGGAAAAACTCATGCAAAAGTTCACCGACAAGTCCCTCGGGGCCTACTACGAATCGGCCATGTACAAATTGAAATCGGTGCTCCGGGGAAGGGAAAAAGATTGGGTGGAAGCCTTGGAGTCGCAGGTATCCATTGTGCCAGGCCAAGTGCTGTTCAACGAAGAAGTGCCCAACGCCCTTGAAATCCTGTTCGAGAGCATTGCCGAGCGGAAACAGGTCTTTTTAAAGTACGAATCGCTCCGGGAAGAAACCCCATCAGAACGCCGCATAGAACCCGTAGGGCTTTTCAATGAAAACGGGTTTTGGTACATTCTGGGTTATTGCCACCTGCGGATGGACTACAGACATTTCCGCACGGACAGGATACACCACATCGCCAGGACCTCCATGGATTTTATGCTGGAACACGGCACTATGGACGAACACCGCGAGAAAAGGGAAGAGGTGGAAAAGACCAAGGTGAAGATCTTGGTGGACAAATCCGTGGCCAAATACATCCGGGGAGGTAGGAAGCATTATGGCTTTGTTTCGGAAAAACCGGTGGGTGGACAGTTGGAAATGACCTTTTTGACCACCGATATGGAAAATGGCTTTGCCAGATGGTACCTTATGTTCGGGGACTATGCTACGATCGTGGAGCCCGATGCGCTGAAAAAGAGGGTGGCTGATATCCTTAAAAAAAGCCAGGAAATGTTGGCAGGGTAGTCCCCGAGCAATAGTCAGCAAGATTCGGGTTTTATCTTCAAGTTGAGCCATCTACTTTTGGTTCAAATATGATAATTATGAACACGCAGGCAGAATTCAATTACGATAGGGTGGCAAAAGCCATCAGCTTCATACGGAGCAATTTTAAGGAACAACCCTCCCTGAACGAGATTGCGGAATCCGTTCACCTGAGCCCATACCATTTCCAAAGACTCTTCACGGAGTGGGCCGGGGTAAGCCCTAAAAAGTTCATGCAGTACATCAGCGTCGAACATGCCAAGAAAATGTTGAAGGAAGCACAGGTCACATTGTCCGAAGCGGCCATGGAAACAGGTTTTTCCGGGACGGGAAGATTGCATGACCTCTTTGTCAACATTGAAGGGATGACTCCCGGGGAATACAAGAATGGGGGAGAGAATTTGGAAATCAACTATAGTTTTGCGGAAAGCCCTTTTGGAAAACTGATCGTTGCCTCCACGCCCAAGGGCATTTGCCATATGTCCTTTGTGGATGATGGAAAAGAGGGGTTCGAGGATTTAAAGTCCCGTTTTCCCAATGCTACCTATCGGCAGTTGTTGGACAAGAACCAGCAGGACGGACTGGCCATTTTTCGGGATGATTGGAGCAAGCAGGAACAGATCAAGCTGCATTTGCATGGCACACCCTTCCAATTGAAAGTGTGGGAAACCCTACTCAAAATTCCGACGGGAAGTCTGGAGGTGTATGGAACCATTGCGCAAAAAATGGAAAGACCGAAAGCATCCCGCGCCGTGGGCACCGCCATTGGGAAAAATCCCGTAGCCTTCCTGATTCCATGCCACAGGGTCATCCAATCGACCGGAAAAGTGGGAGGCTATATGTGGGGCAGTACTCGAAAAAGTGCCATCATAGGTTGGGAAGCTGCGCAAATGGCCCCTGCCGAGTAAAACATCCATCAAAAAACGAACAGCCCAATCCATCATCAATCAAAAAACGAACAGTTAACATGAATACGATAATGCACCAAAGTTCCGAGGTCAAATGGGACCAAGTGGAAGAAAGTCTGCATAACAGGGGATATGCCTTGGTTTCCAATTATTTGGAACCAGATATGTGCGATGCCCTGAAGGAAATATACGATCGGAAAGAAGGATATAGAAAAACGGTAGTCATGGAACGCTATCGCTTCGGGTTGGGGGAATACAAGTATTTTGATTACCCGTTGCCTGGACCCATCCAAGAACTCAGGGAAGGATTGTACCCCCATTTGGTTCCCGTTGCCAATCTTTGGATGAAAGCGTTGAACATGCAAAGGGTTTTTCCACAAACCCATCAGGAATTGATAGACCAGTGTAAGGAACAGAACCAGTTGAAACCTACCCCACTTATTTTAAAATATGGGAAGGGCGGATTCAACACATTGCACCAAGATCTGTATGGAGAAGTTTATTTTCCCATCCAAGTGGTTCTTTTTCTGAGCGACCCCGATTCGGATTACCAAGGAGGTGAATTCGTGATGACCCAGCAGACACCCAGGGCCCAATCCAAAGCCATTGTGCTCAGACCTAAAAAGGGGGATATGGTTCTCTTTACCACGAATTTCAGACCAGTGAGAGGCACAAAGGGATATTATCGGGTGAACATGAAGCATGGGGTGAGCGAACTGCACCATGGTGAAAGATATACGATGGGCATTATTTTTCATGATGCCATCAGTTGAGAAATGGTATTTCATTCCGACATCGATAACAAGGAAGTCCTGAACATGATCCGAAAAGGGGAGATTATGCTGGGCGGGAACAAAAGGTTGAAAATATATGGTACCTTGGGGTGTGCTTCGGGCAAACGTATGAAACAGGAGAACAGAGTTTTTTTCAATTCGGATGCCGAGGCACGGAAAATGGGGTTCCGACCTTGCGGACACTGCATGAAGGAGGCCTATAAACAATGGAAAGATGGATTTGTTCACCTCTGAAATAGACCCCGATCATAATTGGTTGCCCAAGGAAGGTACCGTGAATTATTATGGACCTGTTATGGCCCGAAATGTTGCAGATGCCTACTATCAAGAGCTTTTGGCGAACATTGCTTGGACCAATGATGTGGCCGTCATCTACGGCAAGCGCATAGAGACCAAACGTAAAGTGGCCTGGTATGGCGACCGACCTTTTGAATACACCTATTCCAACCATACCAAAAAGGCCCTCCCATGGACAGAAGCCCTCTTGGAGTTGAAGGTATTGGCCGAAAAACGAACCGGGGAGACCTACAATTCCTGTTTGCTCAACCTGTACCATTCCGGGGAGGAGGGCATGGCTTGGCACAGTGACGCGGAGAAGGACCTGAAACGGAACGGGGCCATAGCTTCCCTAAGTTTTGGGGCTGAACGGAAATTTGCGTTCAAGCATAAGGAAACCAAGGAAAAAGTAGGGTTGATCCTCGACCATGGGAGTCTCTTGGTAATGAAGGGAGCTACCCAGAGCCATTGGTTGCACCGTTTGCCACCAACAAAGTTGGTGAGGACGCCGAGAATCAACCTTACTTTTAGGACAATAGTCAGTGTTTAGCACATATTATTGGTCGGCACCATCCACCATGGCCCTGTCAATGGTATATTGGGCCACATTTCGCCCTTGTTCCGTGCCCACGGTGGCATCAAAACTCCAGTGGATACCACCATACACCCTCGAAATGGCCGCTTCTTCTGCCCAGGCCCGCATCTGTGACGCTTCATCAGGGAAGACATAGGCCAAAACTTCCGATGCCGCAGCCGAGAACACACTGTGTCCAGAGGTGTAGCTGGGAAAATTGGGCGTACCCGCAATGGTCTTGAACCCTTCTATCATTTGTATGGGTCTAGGGTAATGGTAATAGTATTTGGCATCCCAACAACTTATTCCTGCATCCATGATGGCCATGTTCATATAGGCCAAGGTCCGTGTGGTCTGTAAGGGATTCAATCGATATTCAACGATAAGCTCGTTGGCGATGCGGTTCCAATGTCCAGGAGGCGTATAGGTACCGAGCCCGTCCTGCCAGAAATTGGCAATCCTACGGTGTTCGTCGGTCATGTTTTTGGCGTAATCCTTCAAAAGTTTCACGTCGTCCAGAAATTCCTGTGAGTCCAATTGGGGAGGAGCTATGGGACGTACGCTTTCCACGTCGTCAATGCTCCACATGGTCACTTTTCCGAAGAGTGGGGTAAGACCAACGGGGCGAACTGGGATTTCCAGATTGTCCCAGGCCCAGCCAAACCTATCGAGGGCAGCTTGCTTGATGGAATCCGATACGGCTTTTGGGGTCTGTGCATTCTTCATACCGTCATTGGCGGCTCGAGCTAGGGCAGTGGATGATACCGCATCGCCGATTTCCACTCCGGCATCGATATCGCTCATCACATTGCCCCCGGAAAGCAGCAGGCTTTCCAAATGTTCTTCCTCAAGGCCTTGCAGGTATTCGGCCTCCAAGGGAAACATGGCCGTAAGAATGTTTCTTGATGCCCGTGCAATCACTGCACCATCCGAAGGATAGGAGGGAATATCGTTGTCCTCATAGGCATAGACAATGCTTTCATCCAGTTGATAAGGTGCAGGCCTATTATAGTTGTATTTGTGGTGCCATGCACTGATAAGTCCATCAAATTGGGCCACGGACATATAGGCCAACGCCCTGCACGCATAAGGTGGGTGGGCAAAGGGAAATGCCGGTGGTCCTTCTGGATTGGAAGGATTGGGCAGGGTATAGGTGCCGTCAGCATTCGGCCCAGGGATGAGGTTGTATTTGGCAATCAGTTCCAAGGCAATCTCGTTCCAACGTATGGTCGGGTTGTTGGTCCAGTATTTTATTGCTTTTTTCTGTTCCGAAGTCATACTGGCCATGGCTTCTTTCATATCCTCCAGTTCATCCAGATAGAATTGGGAATCGGTCGCTTCTGGCGCCGCTATCTCGATGGCTGCACCGGATTCTTGGAGAACGGGAACCCAATCGCCCCCATTTTCATCGGTATTGGTAAAGGCATATCCTTCATACGGAAGGTATCTGGGGGTATCTTTTTCACAGGAGACCACGAAAATGAGGCCCAAGGCGAATAGCAAGGTGAATATCTTATTGTTCATCGGTAGCTTCAGTTTGTTTTTTAATGACATTGAATTGATAGGTGATGCCAAAGCCTGTATTGCTCAGCTTGGGAACGTTCCTTCCGTCCACCACCCTGTTGTGATAGGCCACTATCCCAAATCCTTTCAACGATTTGAAGAAATATTGTGCTGAAAACCCAATACGGTCAGATTCCACTTTGTTGGTGGGCTGTGCTGCGTTGTATGCCCGGATATCATCCCCACTGGTGGAGGTAAGGCTGAAGTAGCTCAACTCAAGTTTCAAGGACCTCTCGAGCAGCCATTTTCCTAGGATTCCCTCATAGGTCCATGCATTGGGCACATCCATCCAAGCGCTGTAGTAGCTGCCATTGTTGTAGTAATAGTCCCGTTCCGCTTCGGTATATCCACGCCACAGATGGGCGAGGGAGGCACGGGCATAAAAACCGTTGTTCCATTGGTATTGGGCTATGCCGCGCAAGGAAAACTCTGGTGCACCGGCCCCGATGCTGTAGGGCCTGTAATCCGAAAGATAGTTGGTGAAAGGGGTCGCAAACCCAGCCGTGGCCAGGGCAGTGAACTTTCCAGGGCCCAAATCCCGGTGTATGGCACGGTATTTAAGCGCAAATCCGATATCCTGAAATCCTTTGACACCGGCGAATTTCCCTCCATTGGGTTCAGAGGATTCGGTTTTGATGTAGGGTAGGCTGATATAAAAATTAAGGTCGTCCAAAATACCAATGGCGGCCATGGGCATGATGGTTTTTTGGTCCACCGTGGCAATGGTCTCATTGGATCGTAACAAGGTGCCCTCCCAATAGCGATCAAAAGTTCCGAAGTCATACGAAAGGAGCACACAGATGTTTTTGGAAGGCATCATCAGGGCGTCATTGGGCGTCTGTGCCCGGAGCGACAGGGACGATCCCATGCCGAAAATGGCCAATACGGAAACCCAAAGGGAAACATTTCCCAAACGGAAGGGTCTGTTGGCGCAAGTACGTTTTACTTGAATCATAGTTTAATTTTGGTTGGAAATGGTACCAAGAAGTCAGTTCCGACCCCTTGGTGTATTGCTGCGCTAAAATAGATCTGTGGAATATGGTCTGGGGTAAAGGAGAAAACAATAAAGGTTATGCAAAAGGAAATGCGATTATCAAAAGATTAAAAAAGGTTAATGCAAATCAAATGATATTGAAAATCAAATAAATACCTTTTAAAAAAGAATAGAGGGTAAATGGTTTTGAAGTTGTTGGACCGATTTGCAGGGCAGAGGAGATGTGTTTCTGAAAAGAATTGCATTGCCATGCACATTGTTTTGTATATTAAGGGAAAGGAAAGACCTTTGGTGGTAGGTTAATCAAATAGTATGCTTGGTAGGTTCATAAGGACTTTGATCCTCTTTTTTCCGCTACTGGTATGTGGGCAGAACATGTTGCCGCCCATCTACAATTATCGACTTTTGGACTACAAGGGGGCGAGTAAGAATTGGGATGTTTCCGTGAACGATGATGGGGAGCTTTTTGTGGCCAATAATAAGGGACTGCTGTATTTCAATGGGGAGCAATGGACCCTCAACAAACTGCCCAACAATACCATTATCCGATCCGTGGAGTCCATAGGGGACAGGGTGTACACAGGATCTTACGAAGAGTTCGGCTTTTGGGTGAAAAATGCCATTGGGCAACTCGAATATACCTCGCTCACACATTTGATCAAGGACCATACCTTCACCAGTGAGGAATTTTGGGAAATATTCCCATCCAATAATAAAGTGCTGTTCCGCTCCTTTTCGGCCATTTATAGTTATGATGGAACTGCGATAGAAGTGGTGGACCCTCCCAATTTTGTGTCCGATTTTATCGAATTCAATGATAAGCTCATTGTTGCTTCCGGGCCACTCGGTCTTTTTGAACTAAAGGACAAAGAACTGGTGCCTTTGCCCGATCAGGATTTGCTCAAGGGAAAAACAATTACGGATATGGTGGTCTTCAAGGGCAGTTTGATGGTAGGCACCAAGCTCAGTGGATGTTACCTTTTTGATGGTAAAAGCCTCCGCCCCTGGTCGGCCAAGATCAACGAAGAGCTCAAACAGCACCAATTGAACAAAATGGCCCTCCTCGGTGGAGATCGATTGGGTTTTGGTACCATCAAAAATGGGATGTACCTCTACAACTCATTCACCAGGGGCTATCAAATATTGAACAGGGAATCTGGCTTGCAGAACAATACGGTCCTTTCCATATTACTGTACACCGACCAACTCTGGTTGGGGCTCGATAATGGCATTGCCCGCATCAAGCTCAACAATCCCATTTCCTACTACACCGACCACACAGGCACATTGGGAATGGTGTACGATATCGCCTCCTACAAGGGGAAACTGTATTTGGGGAGCAATACGGGGGTATTTTATTTCGAGGACAACGAGTTCAAGTTCGTGAACGGGTCGCAGGGACACGTGTGGGACTTGGTGGAGTTGGAAGGCGATCTGCTCTGCGGTCACAATACGGGCACTTACAAAGTGGAGGAAAATGGTTTCATACCCTTGGGTTCAATAACCGGGGGATACCAGACCATTAAGGTGCCGGGACAAAACGCCATGTATGTGCAGGGGACTTACAACGGACTTTCAAGGTTCATCAAAAAAGATGATGGGCAATGGGAGATCAACAAGATAGAAGGGTTCGATTATCCAGTAAAGCACCTTTGTTTTGAGACACCGACCATATTATGGGCAGCACACCCCTATAAAGGTTTCTACAGGATTCATTTTGATGATGGCGATTATGGCAAGGTGGCCCGCATCCAACAATTTGACCATGACGGGGCACCGAGTGCATACAATGTAAAGATCTATAACATCAAAAACCATATTGTCCTGAACAGTGAGGGCAATTGGTACAGATATAACCCCATTGGCGATTTGATCGTGCCCTTTGAGGAATTCAAGGAGTATAGGGACAAGGAACTCCTCTTTTTTGATGATGAGCATTACTGGTTCGTGGATGGAGAGGATAAAAAGGCCATTATCTATACCGATTTGAAGGAAGATAGCCTGATGATCACCGATCTTCCCTTGCGCGAACGCTTGGCCCCCGATTCCCAAAAAGTGATCAAGGTAAACGACAGCCTTTCCTATATAACCCTCAGTGACGGTTTCGCCAGGATGAATCCCTCCAAGCTTGAAGGCCAATCACAGCAGTTGGAGCTGCCTGTGCCGAACATCATCGTGCTACGGGACCAGAGGGGCAAGCACCCGATCCAGCAGGAAGGGATGGAGATTCCGTTCAGACATTCACAATCCATAACCATAGAGGTGGCCTCGCCCAAATACATCTCCCCACATTACTATTTTGAGCTTCAGGGACCAAAAGAGTACTCGGAACATGTGGAAAGTGGTTTCATCAACTTCCAGAACCTGCCCTATGGGGAATATACCTTCAAGGTTTCCACTTCCGGAATGGACAACCAGCTTTCCGAGCCCAATACGTTGAGCTTTTCCATCTTACCGCCTTGGTACCTTTCTACAATCAGTTTGATCATATATGGCTTATTGACCATAGCGGCCATTTTCTTGGTGAGATGGTACAATCGCAGGAAACTGGGCAGGAAACAAAGGGAGATGGAACAGCAAATGGAAAAAGAGCAACAGGAAAGACTGGCCCAATTGGAAAAAGAGGAACTCGCCAAGGAAGTACGCCTGAAACAGAATGAACTGGCCAGCACCACCCTGAACATTGCCAAAAAGAACGAAATGATGTTGGAGATCAAAAACATGCTCTTAGTGAACAAGGATAAATTTTCCAATTCGCAGCGGTACCGTTCCTTCCTCAAAAAATTGGACAGCTCCATTGAGGATACGGAGGATTGGAAACGGTTCGAGGTAAACTTCAAGGAACTCCATGAGGATTTCTTCGAGAGACTGTTGAAAGCATACCCATCCTTGACGCCCAAGGACCTCAAACTTTGTGCATATCTCAAAATGAACCTTTCCACCAAGGAGATTGCCCCTCTTATGGCCATTTCCATCCGAGGGGTGGAGATACATCGATACAGATTACGGAAAAAACTGGAAATTGACAGTTCGGAAAACCTCTCCAATTTCCTTATCACCTTTTAGTCCGCAAACACTAGGTCTCGCGGTCCAATTCCTACTTTTCGGAATTACATCATCACTACATCACTATGTTAATGTTTTTCACAGTTTCAGTTGGGCAACTACTGCAAATGCGGTGAAATAAGGCCTTCCCAAAGGTATCGCCATGATGTATTTATTATGTATGGCCGCTCTGCAACAGCCACTTAAGGTTTTGTTAATTTAGTAAAAATCTAACTCTATTTTTGCACAATTATGAAAATTAAAAGCAAACTTTTGCTAATCTCGTTCATGTTGTTTCAGGCAGTGCTCTTTGCCCAAAACAACATCACGGTTTCGGGAACGGTAATGGACGATCAGGGCCAACCCTTACCTGGAGCCAGTGTCATTTTACAAGGTACTACAACGGGGATCCAGACCGATTTTGACGGTAATTACAGTCTCGAAGTCCCAGCAAATGGGACCTTGGTGTTCAGTTACATCGGTTTCACCACACAGGAAATTCCCGTTGACAGCAGAACTAACATCGACGTGACGATGCAGCAGGATACTCAAAGCCTGGATGAAGTCGTGGTGGTCGGGTATGGTACCCAACGAAAGGCCGATTTGACAGGTTCCATTGTAACAGTGGATGCCGAACAAATCGAGAAAACCCCATCTGCCAACCCGGTGCAATCGCTACAAGGCAAAGTGGCCGGGGTACAGATTGTGACCACGGGAAGCCCCGGTGCTTCGCCAGTTGTAAGAATTAGGGGGCTTGGGTCATACATAGATGCAGATGAAGAAGATTCCGATGCCACCAAAGTTTTATATGTCGTGGATGGAATGTTCTACAGCAACATTGACTTTTTGAACCCAAACGACATCAAATCGATGAACGTGCTCAAGGACGCGTCCTCATCGGCCATTTATGGAGTGAGGGCCGCCAACGGGGTCATCATCATCGAGACCAAATCGGGTGGGAAGAACAGGAAGCCCCAAATCGAATACAATGGCTATACGGGAATCCAGCGGGCCCAGAACGTATTGCAAATGGCCAATGCGGAGCAGTTCGTCACCATGGCGGTCGAATCAGGTTCTGCACCCGATGCCCAATTTGTTCTCAATGCCATGCAGCGTTATGGAAGGAGCCGTATCAACCCCAATGTGCCCGATGTGAACACCGACTGGTTTGATGAGATCATCAGGGATGGGATCATCCAAAACCACGGTTTGAGTGTCACGGGAGGGACAGAGAATGTGGCTTACTCCATCGGGACCAACTATTTTTCCCAAGAAGGTCTGCTCGATATGAAGAACAAATACGAACGGTTCAATATCCGTTCAAAGCTGGATGTGGATGTGACCGACAATGTAAAGGTCGGGGTGAACACCGTGTTCAGTAATGCCACACAATTTACGCCAGAGGATTCAGCGTGGTTCAAAGCTTATTTTGCAGTTCCGATTCTTCCTGTTTTTGATGAATTGAACACGGCTGCCACGCCGGTTCGTTATGCCAATGCCCAGGCATTGGGATACAGGGCCACACAGAACCCTTTTCCCGATATGGAGTACAACAACAACAGGTTGAAAATACGCAAATTGTTGGCCAACATTTATCTACAGACGGATTTCATCAAAGATAAGCTGACCTTCAAGACTGCTTATAATGTCGATTTTTCAGCCTTGGAAGAGCGCTATGTGAACCTGCCCTATAATATGGGGTTTGGCGATCAACGTCTTTCGTCCATCAACAGAAAACAGAACAACTACTACAACCAGATTTGGGACAATATATTGACCTATACCGATACCTATAATGAAGACCATAATGTCACAGTAATGGCAGGGGCTTCGTATAGGGACGAGGCAGCAAACAGATTTGAGGCCACAGGTACGGATATTGCAGGGATCAATTATGAAACGTCTTGGTATTTGGATTTTGCCGACCCCCTATCTTTCAACGACAATGTGGAAGAAGCCAATAGCAGAATATATGGCCAATCCTACTTTGGAAGGGTTTCCTATAATTTTAAGGACAGGTATCTGTTGTATGGAACCTTCAGGGCGGACAGGTCGTCCAAGTTTACCCAAGAGCAATGGGGCTATTTCCCTGCTGTGGGTGCAGGATGGGTTTTGTCCCAAGAGCCGTTCATGCAGGACAATGGAGTTTTTGACTTCCTGAAACTAAGAGCAGCCTGGGGGCGTTTGGGCAACGACAATGTCCGTGCAAGCTCTGGGGCCAACACCATCAGTAATGTAACGGTCGATTTGGGTGACAATCCGGTTACGGGAATAACTGCCACCAGTAATTTTTCCAATCTGAGTTGGGAAGTGGTGGAAGAGTTGGATTTCGGCATCAACCTTACCACACTCAGCAATCGTTTGTCGTTGGAAGCGGATTATTACATCCGGGACACCGAAAATGCCATCATGCCTGTGTATATCGCCATTGCTGACGAAACCATCGACAGAAACTCAGGGGTCATCCGAAACTCAGGGGTCGAGGTGGCACTGAACTGGACCGATGACATCTCCGAAGATCTCAACTACACCATTGGGGCCAACTTCACCACAGTGAAAAACGAGACCCTTGAAGTGGAAAACGAGAGTGGATACATTGATGCAGGCAGTGCGGAATTCCGTCAAAGGACCATTGTGGGAGAACCCTTGTACGCTTTCTACGGCTATGAAACCACTGGCGTTTACCAGAACCAGGCCCAAATCGATGCCGATCCGGTGGCACAGAATGCCATAACCAACGGACAGGACATTCAGCCCGGTTATTTGATCTATAATGATAGGAACGGGGATGGCAGCATCACCGATGAGGACAGGACAGTGCTCGGTTCTTTTCTACCCAAATTCACCTATGGCGGAAATATCGGGGTCAATTATAAAGACTTCGGTTTTACCATGAATTTCTATGGACAGACAGGCAATAAGATCTTGAACAGAAAGCGGGGAGAGGTCATTTTCACCAGCGATACCAACATGGATGCCGATCTCGCCAAAAACCGTTGGCATGGGGAAGGTACCAGTAACACCTATCCATCCTCGGCGGGCCTTCGTGATAGTTGGAACCAACGACTCAGCAACTTTTGGGTAGAGGATGGGGATTTCTTCAGGATCCAGAACATTCAATTGGCCTATACCCTGCGGGGGGACAAGTTCAAGGGCAACGCCCCCGATTTCAAATTTACCCTGACTGCCGAGCGACCTCTTACCTTGTTCAGCTATAACGGGTTCAATCCAGAGGTTTCCAACGGGGTAGACCGTCAGACGTATCCGGTACCGGCAATCTACACCATAGGGGTAAATGTTAAACTATAAAAAAATTGAAATGAAAACTAAGAAAAACATAATTGGCAAATGGATGTTTGCAGTGATTGCGATGTTTTTCATCCAATCGTGCAGCGACAAGTTTGATGATATAGAAGGTCAGTTGAATGCGGACGACCTTGATTATTCGGATACGGACAACATGATCCAAGCCTTGGTGGGGTCCTACGAAATTTTTGCCACCAGGGGATGGGAAGAGCCCTTGTTGCTCTCCGTCCGTGGGGACGATGTGAATGCGGGCGGTCTTGGAGACCAACAACCTTTTGCAGATACGGACAATTTCATATATACGCAAGATTATTGGATGTACAATTCTTTGTGGAACATTCATTATGGCGATATCGTAAGCCTCAACACCGAAATAGAACTCATCGAAAATTTCAAGAGTTTCGCAGACGAAAGCGGCCAAGCTACTGCCGATCAATATATTGCCGAGATCAAAGTGTTAAGGGCTTGGTTTCACTTTAACCTGGCCAGGGTGTGGGGCGATGTGTTCATCATCCAGACGACCACACCGGATACTGAGATTGCAGACGGACCGGCATCCAAAAATGAGGTCATGCAGTTCATCTCCGATCAAATGGATGAGGCAATCCCATTATTGCCCAACATGAGGCCCAACGAACGGCAAGATATTCCAGGTGGCGTCACCCGCTACACGGCATATGCAATGAAGGCCTTGGCCAACCTGGAAATGGAAAACTATCAAGCAGTTGCGGATGCCTGTGCGGCCGTTATCAACTCCAATAAGTTTTCCCTTTACCCTGATTTCTACAGCCTCTTCAAAAAACCTGGGGAACTGAGTGATGAGAGTCTTTTGGAAATGCAATTTTCCGACTTTGGCTCCGGCACAGGGGATACTTTCTATCATCTGTATGGTCCCTTTGGCCCACAAGGATGGACCCCTGCACGGGCCAATGCTTCAGACGGATGGGGTTTTTACGAGCCCAGTATGAAATTCATCAAATTTATGCTGGATAGGGACGAGACCGTGAGGTTGGAGACAAGCGTACTTTGGACCGATAGAGGAATTGCAGAGCTTCAATCCGATCCCAATTATGCCACCTTGCCTTCGTTTGTGGACAACACAACCCGAGATGGGGATATTATAAATAATTATGCAAGGGCACTGTTCGCTAGCGGAAAACACTACTTGCCATCTGTGCAGATCACCACTGGACGTAATGATTATGGAGGGGGCAAGAACATGATCGTCATCCGTTATGCCGAAATATTGTTGATGTATGCCGAAGCCCTTACACGCGGCGCAAGCGGTAGCGGTATGACAGCCGACCAAGCTGTGAACCTGGTCAGGAGCCGTGCAGGTTTGGGCGCATTGTCAGGAGTGAACAGTGAACAGGTCATGGACGAAAAGTTTGCGGAATTGGCCTTGGAATGGGGTATTCGTTACTACGATATGATCCGTTTGGACAATTTCTCCGAATTGAGCTATGACGGAAGGACCTTCACTGCAGACAAACAATTGTTGCCCTATCCGCAGGCCCAGGTGGACGCATTGCCGACCTTGGGTGGAGGAGACAACTAACATTAACCAAATAAACTACGAAAGATGAAATACACAGTTAAATCCATAGTGTTCCTGTTGGGACTTCTGGTGGTTTCCTGTAATGAGGGAATAGATCCCATTACCGCAGTCGATGCCGGAGTGGACGAAACGGCACCTTCAATAGTCATTAACAAGCCTATAGATGGTTTTCAGTTAAAAGTACCCGAAGCCATTGCAGCTATAACTATCGATTTTGAAGTTAAGGACGATATAGAAATTAGCTCTGTTTCTGTTGCAATGGATGGGACTGAAATTGCCAGTTATATGGAGTTCCTGGATTACCGTCACTTTATAAAGGATGATCTGGTATATGACAATGTAACCACAGGGGTACATACATTGACCATAACGGCTACGGACGTAGATGGCAAAACCACGGCATCTTCCATTGATTTTGAGAAAACACCACCGTATGTACCCTTATACGACGGGGAAATGTTCTATATGCCTTTCAATGGCGACTTTAATGAGCAGGTTACCATTACAGCTGCCACCGAAGTGGGATCTCCGAGCTTTGTTGGTGGAATATCAGGGAATGCATACCAAGGGGCTGCGGATTCCTATCTGAGGTTCCCATCAACTGATTTGGCCCAGGGTAATGAAATCAGTGCCACGTTCTGGTTGAAGATCGATCCATCGGATACTAGGGCAGGAATAATCAATATTGCCCCGGCAGAACCGGCATCTCCATCCGATAAGCCCAGTGGGTTCGGATTGATCCGCGAAGGGAGTGCGGACGCACAAAAATTCATACTTCTTGTGGGCAATGGCACCAATGCCACCTGGGTGAACCCCGGTGAACCCGCCACCATAGACCCGACCCTTGACGAGTGGGTGCATTTTGGAATCTCGATCTCGGCAACCAATGCAGCACTGTACATGAACGGGGAATTGGTTGGAGAAACTGCTTTTACGGGAATAGACTGGACAGGTGTAGGGGATTTGGTGATCATGTCCGGTGACCCCAATTTCAATGGTTGGGACCATAAAACAGAGAAAGGCCAAATGGATGAATTGAGACTGTTCAACAAAGCACTTACGCAACAGGAAATTCAAAAACAAATCTCCGAGTCGAGTTCTACATTCTATTTACCGTTTGATGGAAGTTATACAGATGTCATAAGCGATGAAGATGCCACCGAAGTGGGATCTCCGAGCCTTGTCGGTGGAATATTAGGGAATGCATACCAAGGTGCTGCAGATTCCTATCTGACCTTCCCATCCGCCGATTTGGCCCAGGGTAATGAAATCAGTGCCACGTTCTGGTTGAAAATCGATGCGTCTGACGATAGGGCGGGAATAATCAATATTGCCCCGGCGGAACCGGCATCTCCATCGGATAAGCCCAGTGGCTTCGGGTTGATTCGCGAAGGGAGTGCGGACGCACAAAAATTCATACTTCTTGTGGGCAATGGCACCAATGCCACCTGGGTGAACCCCGGTGAACCCGCCACCATAGACCCGACCCTTGACGAGTGGGTGCATTTTGGAATCTCGATTTCGGCAACTAATGCAGCACTGTACATGAACGGGGAATTGGTTGGAGAAACTGCTTTTACCGGAATAGACTGGACAGGTGTGGGAGATTTGGTGATCATGTCAGGGGACCCCAATTTTAGTGGGTGGGACCATAAAACAGAGAAAGGCCAAATGGATGAGTTGAGGCTGTATAGCAAAGCACTCACACAACAGGAGATTCAAAATTTAATGCAATAATTAGTTTAGTCGAGTTAGTTTAGTTTTTTATGAGGTTAATTTTAATTCCAATGGCTGTTGCATCCTTAATCATGGGATGCAATGGCCATAAAAACAAGAAAGAAGAAGATTCATCACACAAGGACACCATAGCCTATACCGATGAGGCATTGATGGATTCTGTCCAGTACCAGACCTTCAACTATTTTTGGGAAGGTGCGGAACCGGTTTCAGGATTGGCAAGGGAGCGTTTCCACATGGACAATGAATATCCCAACCACTACAAGGACATCATCACCACAGGAGGTTCTGGTTTTGGCCTTATGGCCATCCTAGTGGGTGTGGAGCGAAAGTTCATCACCAGGGAACAAGCCCTGGAACGTTATGAAAAGATTGTTGGGTTTTTGGAAAAAGCCGATCGTTTTCATGGCGCCTGGCCCCATTGGTTGTTGCCATCCGGAAAAGTGACCCCTTTTAGCCCAAAGGACAACGGAGGGGATTTGGTGGAAACGGCATTTTTGGTGCAAGGTCTTTTGACCGTAAGGGAATACTTCAAGGACGGGAACGAGCGCGAACAAAAATTGGCACAAAAGATCCAAGAACTTTGGGAAGGAGTCGAGTGGGACTGGTACACCAAAGGTGGCGAAGATGTGCTGTATTGGCATTGGAGTCCCGAGTATGCTTGGGAAATGAACTTTCCCGTTGGGGGTTACAACGAATGCCTGATCATGTATGTGCTGGCAGCAGCGTCCCCCACGCATTCCATCGATAAAAGTGTCTATGAAAAAGGATGGGCACTGGATGGGGCCATTGCGAAGGACACCACCTATTATGGGCTGGAGACCGAACTTAACCACTTTGAGCACGACAAAGCTCCCGTGGGCCCTCTTTTTTGGGCACACTATTCCTATTTGGGACTCAACCCCAAAGGACTTACGGATCAATTTGCCGATTATTGGAAATTGAACGTCAACCACGCCATGATCCATTACAAATATGCAGTGGATAACCCCGAAGGTCACGAAGGCTATGGGGAGGATAACTGGGGATTGACCTCAAGTTATTCCATCAAAGGATATGCAGGCCATAGGCCCGGTATGGATTTGGGAGTGATCTCGCCAACGGCCGCACTCTCCTCCATGCCTTATACACCCAAGGAGAGTACACAATTCTTGAAGTATATGTACACCCAGCAGGATAGTCTGATCGGAAAGTACGGCCCCTATGACGCCTTCAGTTTGGAAAAGGATTGGTACCTGCCACGCTATTTGGCCATAGATCAAGGACCCATACCCGTCATGATAGAAAACTACAGAAGTGGCCTGCTCTGGGATTTGTTCATGGCAAACGAAGAAGTCAAAAGCGGTCTGAAAAAATTGGGCTTCGATAGCCCATATCTAAAGAATGATGATTAAGAAAGCACTTGGCCTGATTGTACTTTTTACCCTGACAATTTCTTGCGGTGGAGGTGATGACTACACCTATGTGCCAACCACTCCCGAGATTCCTGATGATGGCTCGGATGATGACGTGCCGACCATCACCGACAATGAGCTGATGGACTTGGTACAGGAGGAAACCTTCAAATATTTTTGGGATTTTGCAGAGCAAAACTCAGGAGGTGCCAAGGAAAGGTACCATCCCGATGACCCGAACAGGGATTCACAGGTAGTGACAGCAGGCGGTACCGGCTTTGGATTAATGGCCATTTTGGTGGGCATCGAACGTGGCTTTATTTCCAGGGCGGAAGGTGTGGAACGATTGACCACCCTTTTGGATTTTTTGGAAAATGCAGATCGTTTCCATGGCGCATGGTCCCATTGGATCAATGGCTCAACCGGTGCGGTGATTCCCTTTAGTCCTTTGGATGATGGCGGCGACCTTGTGGAAACCGCTTTTTTGGCCCAGGGATTGATCTGCATCAAGGAATATTTGAAAAATGGATCGGCAGAGGAACAAGCATTGGCACAACAGGCCGATGACCTTTGGAAAGGGGTGGAATGGGACTGGTACACCCAGGGACAAAATGTGTTGTACTGGCATTGGAGTCCCAACAACGACTTTGCCATCAATCTACAGCTTAAAGGCTACAACGAAGTCCTGATCACCTATGTTTTGGCCGCGGCCTCACCCGATTTTGGCATTGAGAAAGAAGTATATGCCAATGGATGGGCCTCGAATGGGGGCATCAAATCGGCCAACACCCAATATGGATTTCCCCTTTTGGTCAAGCATATAGGTGCCGAACAATTTGGTGGACCCTTGTTTTGGGCACACTATTCCTATTTGGGGCTCAATCCTAAGACCCTTTCCGATGAGTATGTGGATTATTGGGACGTCAACGTCAACCATTCGAAGATCAACTACCAATACTGTGTCGCCAATCCGAAAGGATTTGAGGATTATGGGGAGGATTGTTGGGGTCTTACCGCGAGTTATTCCAGAAACAGTGATGGAAGCATGGGGTACAATGCCCACAGTCCCTCCAACGATATAGGGGTCATATCGCCCACTGCCGCCATCAGCTCCATTCCCTACACTCCTCAGGAATCATTGAAGGCAATGCACTTTTTTTACAAGAACAAGGACAAACTGTTGGGGCCGGCCGGCTTCTATGATGCCTTCAGTCCAGAATATAATTTTTGGGTGACCGAGGCCTATTTGGCCATTGATCAGGGACCTCAGATCATTATGATCGAAAACCACCGCACAGGAATGCTCTGGAACCTGTTCATGGCGAATGAAGATGTACAAGCAGGTCTCACCAAACTTGGATTTTGATATGAAGAATATATTTTCCTGCCTGTCCATTCATAGGTTTTTTGTTTCTTCATTATTTGTAACCTTATAATATGGAACAGATGAAAAAGCAATTAGTTCTACCGTTAATGCTATTGTTGGGCACTTTGGTTTCGGCCCAATGGCAATCCAAGTATGAAAAAAAGGAGTTGGTCGATGGAAATGATACCTTACGATATCGGATCATGTACCCAAAAGATTTCAAGGAAACGGAAAAATACCCGGTCATTTTATTTTTGCACGGGGCAGGGGAACGGGGAAACGATAACGAGAGCCAACTTGTGCATGGGGGCAGGCTCTTCGCAACGGATTATCTCCAGGAGCGCTATCCCGCCATTGTCATTTTTCCTCAATGTCCCAGGGAAAGTTATTGGTCCAATGTGGATGTGGACCGAAGCACATATCCCATAAAACTCAATTTTAAATATGATAGTGGCCCCACCAAGCCTTTGAAAATGGTGATGGACCTGTTGGACAGCACCATACAACAACCCTATTCGGATGACAACCAAATCTATTTGATGGGACTTTCCATGGGCGGTATGGGCAGTTTCGAACTTTTGAGCCGTAGGCCGGACACCTTTGCGGCGGCCATTCCCATTTGTGGGGGAGGTGACCCCAATTCGGTTTCTAGCTATGCGAAGAACACCCCTGTATGGGTATTCCATGGTGCTCAGGACAATGTGGTAAATCCGCTCCAGTCCATGGAAATGGTCAGTGCACTGCTCAAGGCAGGGGTCTATCCAAAATTCACCCTATATGATTTTGCCAATCACGGCAGTTGGGACCCAGCCTTTGCAGAGCCAGAACTCTTACCATGGCTGTTTTCACATAAAAAACAAAACCAATAAATGACGAGAAGAAGAACATTATTATGTTGCTTTTGTATACTATGGCTGCTGTCGTTTCAAATGGAGTTGCAGGCACAGCAGAAAACCTATTGCAATCCCATCAATATCGACTACGGTTACACCCCAATTCCCAATTTTGCCACCCACGGCAAGCATAGGGCCACGGCAGACCCGGTAATTGTCAACTTCAAGGATAAATATTTCCTTTTTTCCACCAACCAATGGGGTTATTGGTGGAGCGATGATATGTACGACTGGAAATTCATACCCCGAAAATTTTTGAGGGAGAGGAACAAGGTCTATGACGAACTGTGCGCCCCAGCAGCCTTTGTGATGAAGGATGAACTGTACTTGATCGGCTCCACCCACGGACCTGCATTTTCCATGTGGAAAAGCAAGGACCCCACCACGGACAACTGGGAAATTGCCGTCGATTCCTTAAAAGCTGGTGCCTGGGATCCAGGTTTCCTTTATGAAGAGGACACCGATAAACTCTATATGTACTGGGGCTCCAGCAATGTGTTCCCCATTTTGGGCACCGAGATCAACACCAAGACCCTACAATCGGAAGGCTACGTAAAGCCGCTGATTTCCCTCGTTCCGGAAGACCATGGTTGGGAACGCTTTGGCGAGCATAACGACAATACCTTTCTACAGCCTTTCATGGAGGGCGCATGGATGACCAAGCACAATGGCAAATATTATTTGCAATACGGAGCTCCCGGCACCGAGTTCAGCGGTTACGGAGATGGGGTGTATGTGAGCGATAAACCCTTGGACGCCTTTGCCTATCAAGACCACAATCCCTTTTCATACAAACCTGGCGGTTTCGCAAGAGGGGCGGGCCATGGCGCAACCTATCAGGACACGTTTGGTAACTGGTGGCATGTGTCCACCATCATTTTGAACCAAAAAAACAGTTTTGAACGTCGAATCGGCATTTGGCCCGCTGGTTTTGACCAAGACGATGTCATGTACTGCAATACCGCTTATGGCGATTACCCGACCTATCTTCCAAAGGAAGATGCAGATCATATCCAAGGACTGTTCACGGGGTGGATGCTGCTGAATTACAACAAACCCGTGCAAGCCTCTTCCACTTTGGGAGGGTACCAGCCCAATTTTGCCGTGGATGAGGATATGCGCACCTATTGGAGCGCTGAAACAGGCAATAAAGGGGAATGGTTCCAGACTGATTTGGGCGAAGTTTCCACCATCCATGCCATCCAAATCAATTATGCGGACCAGGACGCTGAATTTTTGGGGAAATCCGAAGGCGTCTATCACCAGTACAAGATATATGCATCGAATGATGGTAAAAAATGGACGGTTTTGGTGGACAAAAGCAAGAACCGGACAGATGTGCCCCATGATTACATCGAACTGAAGGATCCAGTAAAAGCACGATTCCTAAAACTCGAGAACATAAAAATGCCCACGGGCAAGTTTGCTTTGAGCGGTTTTCGGGTGTTTGGAAAGGGTGCCGGTGAAAAACCACAACCAGTTGAAGACTTTGTAGTGTTGAGGAGCAGCCCCGAGAAATTTGGGGAACGAAGGAATTCATGGCTCCGATGGAAACAGAACGATCTTGCCGATGGCTATGTCATCCATTTTGGAAAATCAGAGGACAAGCTCTACGGAAGCATCATGGTCTATGGAAAGAACGAATATTATTTCTCCGGAATGGACCGAACCGATGCCTACTATTTTCAGATAGAGGCCTTTAACAACAATGGGATCTCCGAGCGGACAGCCATTGTCAGATCAGAATAAAATACCAAAACAAAACAACCGAATCATGTCCACAAAAAAAATAGTGATAGCCCTAGTTGCGCTCTCTTTCTGGAGAGCAAATGCCCAACAACGGATTCCCGAAGTGGAGACACTTTTGCAAAAGATGACCCTAGAGGAAAAGATAGGCCAGCTCAACCTTTTGACCCCTGGGGGAGGTGTGGCCACAGGCGAAGTGGTCAGTAAGAACGTGGAGGCCAAGATCAAGGCTGGCCAAGTGGGCGGTCTTTTTGGCGTGGCCGGACCCGATAAGGTCAGGGTAGCACAGGAACTCGCCGTAAAGGAAAGCCGATTGGGCATACCGTTGCTCATTGGTTCCGATGTGATCCATGGTTACAAGACCACCTACCCAATCCCTTTGGGATTGTCATCCACTTGGGATATGGAATTGGTACAGCAGGCGGCCCAAATGGCGGCAAAGGAAGCCACGGCAGACGGCATCAATTGGAATTTTTCGCCCATGGTCGATATTGCACGCGATCCCCGCTGGGGACGCATAGCCGAGGGAGCAGGGGAAGACCCTTATTTGGGTTCGAGGATTGCTGAGGCCATGGTGAAGGGATATCAGGGCAATGATCTGGCTGCGGCCCATACCATGCTGGCCTGTGTGAAACATTTTGCACTTTACGGTGCTGCGGAGGCTGGACGCGATTACCATTCGGTGGATATGAGCAAAATCAAAATGTTCAATCAATATTTGCCTCCCTACAAAGCCGCTGTGGATGCGGGTGCGGCCAGTGTCATGACCTCGTTCAACGATGTGGACGGCATTCCGGCAACGGGCAACAAATGGTTGCTGACCGATTTGCTTCGTGATCGATGGGGTTTTGATGGTTTTGTGGTTTCCGATTACACTTCGCTCAACGAAATGATAGCGCATGGGCTAGGCGATTTGCAGGCCGTTTCCGCCTTGGCACTCAAAGCCGGATTGGATATGGACATGGTGGGTGAAGGTTTCCTGACCACGTTGAAAAAATCATTGGATGAAGGAAAAGTGACCGAGGAAGAGATCACCAGTGCCTGTCGGAGGGTGTTGGAGGCCAAGTACATTTCCGGACTTTTTGAAGATCCCTACCGTTATTTGGACACCAAACGTCCCGAAAAGGACATCCTCACCAAGGAAAACAGGGCCTTGGCCCGAAAATTGGCAGCCCATTCCTTTGTGTTGCTGAAAAATGAAAACCAACTATTGCCCCTTCAAAAAAATAAAAAAATAGCCCTGATTGGTCCATTGGCCGATAGTCGGAACAATATGTTGGGCACTTGGGCACCCACAGGGGATGTAAACTTGGCGGTTACCATTTTGGAAGGCTTCAAAAATGTGGCCACCAACGCCACCATCCAATATGCAAAAGGGGCAAATATTTCGGACGACCCTGAATTCGCCAAAAAAGTGAACGTATTCGGTCCCCGTATCGAAATTGATAAACGTTCTCCTGACGCCCTGTTGAAAGAAGCCATCGAGTTGGCCAAAAACTCCGATGTGGTCGTGGCCGTGGTGGGCGAGGCCACCGAAATGAGTGGGGAAGCAGCCAGTCGCACCGATATTTCAATCCCGAACAGTCAAAAGAAACTCATCCAAGCATTGGTCGAAACGGGGAAACCTGTGGCTTTGGTATTGATAAGTGGTCGCCCCTTGACCATTCCCGAAGAATTTGAACTGCCCGTGGCCATTTTGCAAGTTTGGCACCCTGGGGTAGAGGCAGGGAACGCCATTGCCGATGTGGTTTTTGGCAATTACAATCCATCAGGAAAATTAACAGCAACTTGGCCCAGAAATGTGGGACAGATTCCCATTTACCATAGCGTAAAAAATACGGGCCGACCTGCTCCCGAAAACGATGAATTTCAAAAGTTCAGATCCAACTATCTGGATTCCCCCAACGCTCCATTATTACCCTTCGGATATGGATTGAGCTATACCGAGTTTGCATATTCCAATTTGAAATTGGATAAATCGAGCATTGGTCAGGGAGAATCGATTTCAGCAACCGTGACGGTGGCCAATACCGGCAATTTTGATGGGGAAGAAGTGGTGCAACTGTACTTGCGGGATGTCGTCCGAAGCATCACCCCACCCAAACGGGAATTGAAAGGTTTCCAAAAAGTATTTTTGAAGAAAGGGGAAAAGAAGGAAATCACCATCACCTTGTCGCCGGACGATTTGAAATTTTACAACAGCCAATTGGATTTTGTGGCTGAACCTGGAGAGTTTGAGGTTTTTGTCGGCACCAATTCAGATGCGCAACTTTCCCAAACGTTTACCTTAAAATAGAATACAATGCGAATTGCAGCAATTTTGGCAGGTTTGGTATTGGTTTTGGCCTGCAAACAACAGGAAAAACCAAAGGAGGAAGTGGCCAAAGGCCCACCGAACATCATCTTCATCATGTCGGATGACCATGCCTTTCAGGCCATCAGTGCATATGGACATGAATTGGGCAAATTGGCGCCCACGCCCAATATTGACCGAATTGCCAAGAACGGGGCCATCTTTCAAAATAATTTCTGCACCAATTCGATATGTGGACCCAGCAGGGCGGTCATCCTCACCGGGAAGCACAGCCACATCAACGGTTTTCGCATGAACGGGGAGCAGTTTGATGGCAGTCAGCCTACATTGCCCAAACATCTGAAAAAGTTGGGCTACGAAACGGCCATCATTGGAAAATGGCATTTGCACGGTCCCCCCACGGGGTTTGATTATTGGGATATTTTGAACGACCAAGGCAATTATTACAACCCCGAATTTATCTCCGAAGGTGATACCTCCATTGTTGAAGGCTATGCCACGGATTTGATTACGGAGAAAAGTCTGGAATGGCTGAAACAACGGGACAGTGCCCAGCAACCCTTCTATTTAATGGTGCACCACAAGGCACCGCACCGCAACTGGATGCCCGCCTTACGCCATTTAAATGTGTATGATTCCATTACCTTCCCCTTACCGGACACCTATTTTCCGGAATTTGTGGACCAGCAGGCCGCTGCCGAGCAACAACAGACCATTTATAAGGACATGTACGAGGGGCACGACCTGAAATTGAGCAAAGCGCACGGAAGTACCGAGCTGGCCCATAACCCGTGGACCACGGATTTTGAACGCATGACCCCGGCACAGCGAAAAGCATGGGACGAAGCCTATCTGCCGAAAAACAATGCCTTTTGGGAAGCCAACCTCCACGGCAAGGAATTGGCAGAGTGGAAGGGCCAACGCTATCTACACGAATATTTGGCTACTGTGAAAGCTGTGGATGAAGGCGTGGGCAAAATTTTGGATTATTTGGAGGAGATGGGTTTGGATGAAAATACGTTAGTGGTCTATACCTCCGACCAAGGATTTTATTTGGGGGAACATGGCTGGTTCGACAAGCGTTTTATGTATGAGGAATCCATGAGAATGCCCTTGTTGATGCAATTGCCAGACGTGATAGAACCAGGTACGGAAATCGATGCCATGGTACAGAACCTGGATTTTGCACCGACCTTCTTGGATTTGGCAGGAGGGTCTCAATATGCTTCTGAAATGCAGGGAAGGTCGTTCCGGGAAGTCTTGGAAGGAACCACGGATGAATTCAATGATGCCGTTTACTATCATTATTATGATTTCCCGGCCTTTCATATGGTCAAGAGGCAGTATGGGGTGCGGACGGACAGGTATAAGCTCATCCATTTTTATGATGACATTGACGAATGGGAGTTCTATGATCTTGAAAAAGACCCCAAAGAACAATACAATGCCATCAATGATGAAGAATATAAAGATATCATAACAGTAATGCACAAAAAATTGGATAGCTTGCAGGAGTATTACAGCGTAACCGAAAAGGAATTCGAGACCACACCAAAGGTGAAAGTGGACAAAACCTATGAGGCTTTTAAAAAGTTGCGAGGAACCCCGATCCAATGAAAAATATTTATATAGCCCTTTTTGCAATAGGCACATTTTTCAATGTCCAAAGTCAAACAATCGATGTCATTTCCTATAATATCAGGTATGACAACCCCGATGACAACCCTAATAATTGGGACAATCGGAAGGATTTTCTCATATCCCAATTGAATTTCCATGCCCCCGATGTATTTGGCACCCAAGAAGGCCTTGTGCATCAGTTGAAGGATATCGACAATGGCCTGGAGAACTACACCTATTTTGGGGTTGGGCGTGACCATGGGGACGAAAGAGGGGAGTTTACTGCCATTTTTTACAACACAAAAAAACTGAAATTGTTGGAGCAGTCCACCTTTTGGTTGTCCGAAACCCCAGAGACCCCATCCAAAGGATGGGATGCCGCATTGCCCCGTATCTGCACCTATGGACTTTTTGAAAATAAAGAGGATGGCAACAAGTTTATGGTCTTCAATACGCATTTTGACCATGTGGGGGTGCAGGCGAGGGAAGAGAGTTCCAAACTCATCCTCAAAAAAATAAAGGAATTGAATCAGGATGGATTACCTGTGGTG
Source organism: Flagellimonas baculiformis (assembly GCF_033441575.1). Taxonomy (NCBI): domain Bacteria; kingdom Pseudomonadati; phylum Bacteroidota; class Flavobacteriia; order Flavobacteriales; family Flavobacteriaceae; genus Flagellimonas; species Flagellimonas baculiformis. Next base: position 157,834 of record NZ_JAUZVW010000006.1, on the reverse strand, counting down.
TTAACAGGCGATTTTAATCTTGAAACGGAAAGTCCAGGCGTTCAGGTGATTTTGGGCGAAATGGAAGATGCCCAAATCGCAGCTGGCAAGAATGCTTTTGGGCCAACAGGGACTTTCAATGGGTTTGATTTTGACAAACCAGTGGAACGGAGAATAGACTACATTTTTGTTTCCGAGGCTTTTGAAGTGCTCAAGAGTGCTATTTTAAGCGATTCCAAGGACCTGAGATATCCCTCCGACCACCTTCCCGTTTTTGCCCGCTTGAAGTTTCGATAAGGGTGGGACGTATTCCGGATCTGAAAAACCATAGATAAAAAAGACACTTCTTATTTATACTGATTTTAAGTAACCTTCCAAAACGTAAAATCGATGTTAATTTTTTAACGATGTTTATGGAAAGTGGCCCATCTTTAGAAGGAAATCTTTACCTTCAAGAGGAATTTTTTAGATCATGGCGACATATACACTCAACATCAACGGAAAAAAACAAGAGGTGGACGTAGATCCATCCACGCCCATCCTTTGGGTTTTGCGCGATCATTTGAACCTGGTCGGCACCAAATACGGATGTGGCATAGCCCAGTGCGGTGCCTGTACCATACACTTGGATGGCAAGGCGACCCGATCATGTGTGCTCCCCGTATCCTCCATAGGAGAACAGAAGATCACGACCATTGAAGGACTGTCCGAAAATGGTGACCATCCCGTACAAAAAGCATGGTTGGAGGTGGACGTGCCCCAATGTGGGTATTGTCAGGCCGGTCAGATCATGACGGCGTCCGCGCTCTTGGAGACCAACCCAAGTCCTACGGATGAAGAAATTGAAAACGCCATGAACGGAAACATCTGTCGTTGTGGTACTTATCTTAGAATACGAAAAGCCGTGAAAATGGCAGCCAAATCATAATCCACTACACCAAAAACACACGATCATGACACTTGTAAAGACAAAAATTGGCCGTCGGGCCTTCATACGAAATACAGGTTTGGCCGGTGGAGGGCTGGTTTTGGGCTTCAACTGGCTGGCATCTTGCAAGATGACCCCAGAACAGGTCAGAAGTTTGCCCAAGGAGTGGTTCGAGCTGAATGGCTTCCTGAAGGTAGGGGACAATGGTCTGGTGACTATCATGTCGCCCAACCCAGAGATCGGACAAAACGTGAAGACCGCCATGCCCATGATCATTGCGGAAGAATTGGATGTGGCCTGGAAAGATGTGATCGTGGAACAAGCCCCTTTGAACACCGCAATTTTTACAAGACAATTGGCAGGAGGAAGCCAATCCATCCGACAAGGGTGGGAGAGCCTCCGCATGGCCGGGGCGACCGCCCGTCATATGTTGAAAGAGGCCGCTGCACAGGCGTGGCAGGTCCCTTCCAGTGAAATCACAACAAAAGAAGGCCAATTGATACATGAGGCCAGTGGCAAATCGGCTGGTTTTGGAGAAATGGCCTCAGCGGCTACGGGTATTGAGGTGCCAGAGGAAGTTGAACTGAAAGAGAATACGAATTTTTCGATCATAGGTACGGACATCAAAAATGTGGATGGTGAAAAAATCGTCACCGGAAAACCATTGTTTGGTCTGGACGTGCAGCGTGAAGGCATGTTGACTGCCATGATCGTACATCCTCCCGCTTTTGGGATGAAATATAAAGGAATGAATGCTGAATCGGTAAAATCGATGCCCGGCATCAAAGATGTGTTCCATTTTGAGGTCTATCCGGAAGACACGGAAAAGCAATGGTCCGATGGGGGAGGGATTCCCGAACTTGTGGCCATTGTGGGCAACAGTACCTGGGAATGCATGCAGGCCAAGAAAGCATTGGAAGTGGAATGGCAAGAAGATTCCAAACTGGAAAGCACGGCATACCACGATGAGGCCTTGACCGCATTGTTGGAAAAAGCGCCCGAGCAACCGGCACGGAAGGACGGTGATGTGGAAGCGGCCTTCAAAAAGGCGGCGAAGATTGTGGAGAGCACCTATTCGGCCCCTTATTTGGCACACAATACCATGGAGCCGATGAACTTTTTTGCCCATGTCACTCCTGAAAAAGCAGAGCTATTGGGTCCTATACAAACCCCAGAGTTTTTGGAGCTGACCTTGGCGTCCAGATTGGGCATGCCCGTGGAAAAGATAGATGTGATGATGACCCGGATGGGCGGCGGTTTCGGTCGACGTCTCTACGGAACCTTTGCCGTGGAAGCGGCCGTCATCTCCCAAAAAATGAACGCTCCCGTTAAATTGGTATATACCAGGGAAGACGATATGACGCAAGGTACCTATCGTCCAGCGTATAAAATCAAATACAAAGCTGGGTTGGATGAAAACGGCAACCTTATCGCCTGGCATGTAAGGGGCGCGGGAACCAATGATGACCTCGTCTTTGAAAACCGCTTTCCGGCAGGTGCCGTGGACAATTATCTGGCCGAAAAGCATAGCTTGCAGACCAATGTGACCACTGGGGCATGGCGTGCACCGCGTTCCAATTTTATCGCAGGAGCGGAGCAGGCCTTTATGGATGAGGTGGCCGAGGCTTCAGGAAAAGACCCTATCGAGTTTCGGTTGGAGCTTTTTGAAAGGGCCATCAACAATCCTGTGGGCGAACCCGAGAAGAACGATTACGACCCCGAACGTTACGCCGGAGTGCTCAAGTTGGTAAAGGAAAAATCCAATTGGGCCAGCAATCCCAACGGAAAATCGAGAGGGGTGTCCGCATATTTTTGCCATGATTCCTATGTGGCCCAAGTCCTAGATCTGGAAGATGGGGATGGAATGCCAAGAGTGGACAAAGTATGGTGCGCCGTGGACTGTGGCATCGTGGTGAATCCATTGAGTGCCAAAAACCAGGTGGAAGGGGGTATCGTGGACGGTATAGGCCATGCTACCTATAGTGCCTTGTCCTTCAAGGACGGCAAACCGGAGCAATCGAACTTTGATAGGTACAGATTGATTCGGAATGCCGAAGCACCCAAGGAAATTGAGACCTTCTTTGTGGACAATGGCATAGATCCGACAGGTCTGGGTGAACCTTCATTGCCGCCGATTGTGGGTGCATTGGCCAATGCATTGTACAAAGCTACGGGTAGGCGCCATTACAGCCAGCCTTTTATCAATGAGAGACCACCCTTGGTAGGGTAACATCATATTTGGAATGCCGATGAAGGCGTTCAGGTTCTTATTTTATTGCCTTTGGAACAAATAGCAGCAGGGTAATCGAGTTTCGTTACTATTAACTATTTGATTCACATCGATTTATGATGATTGAAATTTTTTTTTAAAAAAAGTTGACGTATTTGTTTTTTGTTTATGTTTGACCCCTGAATGAGTCCAGAATATTGGGACACATCACCTAATTGCGTTGAAAACTTTTTTCATGTTCGGGCTTTTGGGAATAAGGAAGTCAACCCAAAAAGCCGTCTTCAGGTCAAGACACCGGATTTTAGGGACGACTTCCGAAAAACACTCCATTATCCGTGATTTTTCACGGACTCCCTTCTTTGTTGCATACACTGTATTTGAGTTTCGTATCTGAGAACTTGCTGTTCATTTGGCCAAAAAATTAGTTATCAGTTTTTTTATCAATACGAAATTTAAATGAAAACAAAATATATCGATCTGATCGATCAGACCTACGATTTTCCACAAGAGGAATTCACACTACAGGACAACAAACTACAGTTCCATGGCATAGACCTGTACGATTTGATACAACGCTATGGTACTCCCTTGAAATTCACCTATCTGCCCAAGATATCGGACAACATCCAACGGGCGAAGAAATGGTTCGGGGAGGCCATGAAGAAGCATGATTATTCGGGTTCTTACCATTATTGCTACTGTACCAAGAGTTCCCATTTTGAGCACGTGCTGAACGAAGCATTGAAAAACGACATCCACATAGAGACGTCTTCTGCTTTTGATATTGACATTGTGGAGCACTTGAAGAAAACAGGCAAGGTGACCAAGGACACCTACGTGATCTGTAATGGCTTCAAAAGGGACCAATATATCCAGAACATAGCCCGATTGATCAACAATGGGCACAAGAACTGCATTCCGATCATCGACAATTATGAAGAGATCGAACTACTGAGTGACGCCATTGAGGGTAAATTCAAGGTCGGTATCCGAATCGCTTCCGAGGAAGAACCAAAATTCGAGTTCTACACCTCCAGATTGGGCATTGGGTACAAGAACATTGTTCCGTTCTATAACCAATCCATCAAAGAAAATCCGATGGTAGAGTTGAAGATGCTCCACTTTTTCATCAATACGGGCATCAGGGACACGGCCTATTACTGGAACGAGCTTTTGAAGTGTTTGAAGGTGTACATCAGCCTCAAAAAGGTGTGTCCAACCTTGGACAGTCTCAATATTGGCGGTGGGTTTCCCATAAAGAACTCCTTGGCCTTTGAATATGATTATGAGTATATGGTAGATGAGATCATCTATCAAATCAAGCAGGCATGCGATGAGGCCGGGGTGGAAGTGCCCAACATCTTCACCGAATTTGGAAGTTTTACGGTAGGGGAAAGTGGTGGCACCATCTATGAAGTCCTTTATCAAAAACAACAAAACGATAGGGAAAAGTGGAACATGATCAATTCGTCGTTCATCACCACCATGCCCGATTCGTGGGCCATCAGCAAAAGGTTCATTACCCTCTCCATCAACAGGTGGAACGAAGAGTATGAAAGAGTACTGTTGGGTGGGCTCACCTGCGACAGTGACGATTATTATAACTCCGAGCAGCACATGAACGCCATTTATCTTCCCAAATACAGAAGGGACAGACCGCTCTATATCGGGTTCTTCAACACAGGAGCCTACCAGGAGACCATAGGTGGGTTTGGCGGACTACAGCACTGCCTTATCCCACATCCCAAACACATATTGATCAACAAGGACAAGGAAGGGAATTTCAAGACCTCTGTCTTTGCAGAGCAACAGACTGCGGGGGAATTCCTTTCCATCTTAGGTTATGGGGCCAAGAAGACATCGGATAACCTAGTGGCTTCGAAGAAGCTGCCCGTGCCCAGCAAAAACTGATCATGAACCATAATCCCAAATGAAAACGAATAGAATATATGCCGGTATTCCAAAGGAATACGCATCTCCCGAAAAAGCCAAAGTAGTATTGTTGCCCGTTCCCTATGATGCGACCAGTACCTGGGGAAAGGGTGCCGACAAAGGCCCCGACGCCTTTTTGGAAGCATCGGAGAACATGGAATGGTATGATATTGAAACGGATACCGAGGTCTATAGACAGGGTATTTATCTGGCCAATCCCATTGATGCACTGGATTCCCCTGAAAACATGGTCAATGCCGTCCATAAAACCGTAAAGGAATATATCAAAAGGAACAAGCTGGTCACGATGATCGGTGGGGAGCATTCCATTTCCATTGGGGCCATCAGGGCGTTCAATGAATGTTTTGAGGACCTTACCGTTCTGCACTTGGATGCCCATGCCGATCTGAGAAAGGAATACAACGGTTCCCGTTACAACCATGCCTGTGCCATGCGCGAAGCCAACGAGACCACTAATTTGGTGCAGGTAGGCATCCGCAGCATGGACCATTCGGAAACATTGGTCATGGACAGGGACAAGGTGTTCTTTGCACATGAAATGGTCACCGATGATTTTTGGATGGACACCGCTCTAGATCTGATGACAGATAATGTTTACATCAGTTTTGACCTGGACGCTTTTGACCCCTCCATACTGCCATCTACCGGGACACCGGAACCAGGAGGGCTTTTCTGGTATGAAACCCTGGATTTTCTAAAAAGGGTCTTTGAGGAGAAAAACGTAGTGGGCTTTGATATTGTGGAGCTGTGCCCCAAGGCACAGGAAAGATCTTCCGATTTTTTGGCCGCAAAGCTGTACTACAAAATGTTGAGCTATAAATTTTTAAAAAAGAATGATTACTTAGAGGACGGATTTGAGGAAAACAATGATAACTTTAAGAAATCCGTAAACCCAATTGACGATTACGATGAACAATAAAGGAGAAATATCACAATTCATTCAAAAATATTTTTTGCACTTCAACTCTGCCGCATTGGTGGATGCCGCCAAAGGGTATGAGGCCCAGTTGGAGCAGGGTTCCAAGATGTTGGTGTCCCTTGCCGGCGCCATGAGTACGGCGGAACTGGGCAAGATCTTCGCCGATATCATACGCACCGATAAAGTACACATCGTCTCATGCACGGGGGCCAACTTGGAAGAAGATCTCATGAACCTTGTGGCGCATTCCCATTACCGAAGGGTGCCCAACTATAGGGACCTTACCCCACAGCAGGAATGGGAGCTGTTGGAAAAGGGACTGAACCGCGTTACCGATACCTGCATCCCCGAAGAGGAGGCCTTTAGACGCTTGCAACAGCACATTTACAAGATCTGGAAAGATGCCGATGACAAAGGCGACCGCTATTTCCCCCATGAATTTATGTACAAGCTCTTGCTTTCAGGAGTTTTGGAACAATACTACGAAATAGACATCAAGGATTCCTGGATGTATGCCGCTGCCAAGAAGAACCTGCCCATAGTGGTCCCAGGTTGGGAGGATAGCACCATGGGGAACATCTTTGCCAGTTATGTGATCAAGGGCGAGCTGAAGGCGAGCACCATGAAATCAGGTATCGAGTACATGACCTTTTTGGCCGATTGGTACCAGAAAAACTCTGAAAAAGGTATCGGTTTCTTCCAAATAGGGGGGGGCATTGCGGGGGACTTCCCCATTTGCGTGGTACCCATGCTTTATCAGGATTTGGAGCAGACAGAGACCCCTTTCTGGAGCTATTTCTGTCAGATCAGTGATTCCACCACAAGTTACGGTTCCTACTCCGGTGCTGTGCCCAATGAAAAGATCACATGGGGGAAATTGGATATAGACACCCCCAAGTTCATTGTGGAATCGGATGCGACCATTGTGGCGCCCCTAATTTTTGCCTACCTCCTAGACATGTGATGATGAAGAACAGACAACCCATGACGTTGAAGCGTGTTATAGTGGACTATAAGAAGCTCGACAACCATATACTGAACCTGCTTGTGGAGAAATTTCCGGATGGGTATGATGACGATGATATTGTCACCTATCGGAACGCCAGCAACGAAGTGGTGGAATGTATAGAAGTACGAACCGAGGACACCGCTTATCTCGTGAAAGTGAGCAAGCGCTTGGTGATGGCCATGGAAGTCCACGAGGACGTTGACACCGACGCCGATTCCGAAGAGGAAAGATCTCTGGATACAGAAGGTCTGGAGAGTACTGAGGAGGAGTAACTTACCTGTTGGAAAAAGACTGTACGGCATAAAGAGGAAAAAATATAGGCTGGAAGCATTGAAACCAGACTATATATGCGTAATTTCCATCTACATTCCTTAAGTAAAGAGGAGCCTTATGAAAAAAACAGTCAAATCCCGATTGATTGCCATACACAAGGACAAGGTTCTCGTGCTAAGAAAAGTGGGCGGTCCATTAAGGTACACTTTGCCCGGTGGTGTGAAGAAAAAGAAGGAGACGGAAAGTGAAACACTGGTTCGTGAAGTGGGTGAGGAAATAAAGTTGAAACTGTCCGAAGCGCAGTTGAGTTTTTATCTTTCCCATACGAAAAAAGGGAAGCTGGGGAACATGGTGAAAAATTATTTTTTGGTCCAGATGAAACCAAGGGCCATAAAAGTAAAGGAGAAATACAAGTTTGAAGAGGCCCTTTGGCTGGAATGGAAAGAAGCCCTGCCCTTTATGGACAAAATGGACCGGATGGCCGTTCGGTCCTATTTTAAAAGTTTAGGAAGAAAAACAAACAAAGAAAATGGATACAAAGTTCCACCTCGCCTTGCCATGTAAGGATATTGAAGAGACCCGCGCCTTTTATCAGGATGTGATCAAGGCCAATTTGGGCAGACATACCGAAAAATGGTTGGACGTTGACCTATTTGGCAACCAGCTCACCTTCACCCAATCGGGAAACTTCAACTTTGATTTCAAGAATTACCGCTTGGAAGATTATATCCTGCCCTCGTTCCATTTTGGGGTGATCGTTCCCGTGGATGTTTGGGGGGAGCTGTATTCAAGACTGTTCCAACTGGACCTGGAAGTGACCACCGAGGCCACTTTCATGCAGGACAAGGTCGGTGAGCACTTGTCCTTTTTCATACAAGATCCCAACGGCTACATGGTGGAGTTCAAGAGCTTTAGGGACCCAGAGGAGATTTTCGCAACCTGATAGATACCATGGATTCAAAAGCCATAGCCCTGCATCTCGCAGGGAACATAGACATTTCTGCCTATAGACAGGCCATTGGAAGACAACTCATATTTGGCGACAGGGATGAACTTTTCTATGCCGATGGTCCACAATATTTATATGTTTTCAGGTACGGGATTGTCTCTTTTTATGGTTTTGACGACACCTCGATCAATGAAGTTTTGGAAGGCTTGAAACCTTTTTGCGAAGGTTGGAACCGATCTGAGCTTACGGATGAAATGGAGATAGAACTCGTTTCCGATGAAGAGCCTGCCAAAGTGACCAACAGCAAAATAGAGCTGCAAAGATCCAATGTGGAAGGAATGCGGCTGGCCCTGTTGCACCTATCACAATCCGTAGCCTTGGACCATTTTGAAAAGCTTTCGGACCAAATCATGAAGGAGACCCGGGAGCACACCAATTATTTGGAACACCACGGCCGGTTGGACCTGGGAGGGAAAAAACTCAAAAGATACATTGCCAGGGTACTGAACATCAACAATCAGATTTCTGAAAACCTTTATATTTTTGATTCCCCCGAAGTGGTGTGGGAAGATGAGGCCCTCGATCGGTTGGACAGGAACCTGAAACAGATCTTTGACCTGAAGGAACGCTATAGGACCATCAAGGAACAGGGGTACATCATCAAGGAGAACCTGAGCCTTTTCAAGGACATCATGGACCACAGGGAGAGCAGTAGGCTGGAATGGATCATTATTTTGCTGATTTTGGTCGAAGTGCTGGACCTGTTCATCATGCGTATAATCAATTAAAAGCATTTTATTTTGGACAATTTGGAAATATTGGGCAGCGAGGAATGGTGCCGTTTTGAAGAACTTGGGATACCCGCCATCAAGGCCAGAGTGGATTCCGGTGCAAAGACATCATCGATCCAAGCCAGCAAGATCAAAATCTTTACCAAAGGACTGGAAGACTGGGTAAGGTTCGAGGTAAACCCATTGCAGGACAACAGGAGCATCTCCATATTGTGCCAATCCAAATTGGTGGATATGCGGAGTGTGAAAAGCTCGCAGGGCATATCCGAGGAACGTCCAGTGATAAAGACCCCCGTGAAACTTGGGGGAAAGATTTTTGATATTGAACTCACCCTCGCCAATAGGGATACCATGGAATACCGCATGCTATTGGGGCGGGAAGCCATCAACGAAAGATATTTGGTGGACCCTTCCAAAAGTTTTTGCATGGGCAGTATTTCACCAGAAGAGATATCCACCAAATACAGACCCTATAAATCGGACAAATCCGGATTGACCTTAGGCCTTTTGGCCAGTAACCCGGAGCTGTACAGCAACAAACGAATCATCGAGGCTGGCGAGATGCGCGGGCACAAGGTGGTCTTTTTGAACGTGGAGAACGTTTACATGAAACTCGATGCCAGTTCGCCGGAAATCAGGTATAGGGGAGGGAATATCCTGGACAAGTTCGATGCGGTCATTCCAAGGATCAAACCATCGGTCACTTTTTATGGTTGTGCACTATTGAGACAATTTGATACCTTGGGCGTGTATTGTCTGAACACGGCCGATGCCATCAGCAAATCCAGGGACAAACTGTTCGCCTCACAACTTTTTTCCAAAAACGATATCCATATTCCCATAACAGGGTTTGCCAAATCCCCGATGGACACCAAGGACCTCATCCGAATGGTGAACGGGGCACCTCTGATCATCAAACTATTGGAAAGCACCCAGGGCAAGGGCGTGGTGATGGCCGAGACCAACAAGGCCGCCGAGAGTGTCATCAATGCCTTCAAGAGCGTCCAGACCAATATTTTGGTGCAAGAGTTCATCAAAGAAGCCAACGGACAGGATATCCGCTGCTTTGTCGTGAACGGCAAAGTAGTGGCCTCCATGCAGCGCCAGGCCCAAAAGGGAGAGTTCAGGGCCAACATCCACCAAGGTGGGGCCGCCTCATTGATCAAGATCACATCGGAGGAACGAAAACTGGCCATCAAATCGGCCAAAGTCCTCAACTTGGACGTGGCAGGGGTGGACATCATCCGTTCCAATAGGGGGCCTTTGCTTTTGGAAGTAAACTCTTCCCCTGGATTGGAAGGTATCGAAAATACCACGGGAATGGACATCGCCAATGTGATGATCGAGACCATTGAGCGGAAACTCAAATACAATTCCTGATTCCCTAGATTTTATTATAATTAATTGATAATCAATTGTTTTTATATTTAGTCCGTACTTTCTTACGAGTGCGGATTTTTTTTTGAATATAAATTGAAAACGGCTATCCGTTAAGTCAAAAGGCCCATCCGTTAATTGGTGCCCCCGAATAAGAAAAACCAGTAGTATGTTTGTCTCGGAATCAAAAGAAAACCACCAAAATAGGATGGGGTGATAGTAGGGTACTTAAGTGTTCTTTTACCCAAAATCTTATTCAACAGGAGGTTTACGTTGCGCCAGGGGGTTTTTGAGGTTGAGCCCCCTCGGCCGTAACGGTTTCAAAGTCAAAATATATGTTCCCGTAAATTTGACCTACTTTTTTTTAGGAAAGGAGCCATGAAAATGGCTCCTTTTTCTTTTGTTCAGTTTCAATTGTTCACATCTTTTAAAAAAACACGGAAATCCCAAGATGTAAGTTTTTGTTCAAAAAAGCTACTTTTGTAAGATAATGAACAGAGGAAGTTTTTTGTTATGTCAGAACAGATAGAAAGAATAAAGACATTGATCATTGGCTCAGGCCCTGCAGGCTACACTGCGGCCATTTATGCGGCCAGGGCAGATCTGAAGCCCGTAATGTACACGGGTATGGAACCCGGCGGACAGTTGACCACCACTACCGAAGTGGACAATTTTCCCGGATACCCCGAAGGGGTCGACGGCCCTACCATGATGATGCAGCTACAGCAACAGGCCCAGCGTTTTGGAACTGAAGTCAGGATCGGTATGGTGACCGCCGTTGATTTTAGCGACGAGGTCGGGGGTATCCATAAAGTCACTGTGGATGATTCCATCGAGCTTGAAGCGGAGACCGTGATCATTTCGACCGGGGCCTCGGCAAAATACCTGAACATTCCCAGTGAGCAACGCTTAAGGGGTGGTGGAGTTTCTGCCTGTGCCGTTTGCGATGGGTTTTTCTACAAAGGACAGGAAGTGGCCATAGTAGGGGCGGGGGATACCGCAGCCGAAGAGGCCTCCTACCTGGCCAATATCTGTAAAAAGGTGACCATGTTGGTGCGCAAGGACCACATGAGGGCCTCCAAGGCCATGCAGCACAGGGTGAACAGCATGGACAATATCGAGATCAAATACAATACCGAGGTGGACGAGGTATTGGGAACGCAGGTGGTGGAAGGTGTCAGGACCGTGAACAACCAGACCGGTGAAAAGGAGGTGATTCCTGTGACCGGACTGTTCATCGCCATTGGCCATAAGCCCAATACGGATATTTTCAAGGGACAGTTGGACATGGACGAAACAGGCTATATCATCACACAGCCGAAATCGACCAAGACCAATAGGCCCGGGGTGTTTGCCAGCGGCGATGCCCAGGACAAAATATACCGACAAGCGGTCACTGCCGCAGGTACAGGCTGTATGGCGGCCCTGGATGCGGAACGCTATCTGGCAGCCGTGGAAAGCAAGGAAGTATTTGTCTCCTGATAGAAAAGTCAAAAACAAGTATAAGGCACTGGATCATCCAGTGCCTTTTTCATTAAAACTTATTTCAGTCGATTCTCTTGTAGTTTTCAGAGAACGTCCTGTTGCCATCTTGGTCCAGGGTAATCTGGCTGAACGAATCTGCCGTGAGCAGCAGCTCAAAGGTGAAGTTGCGCATGGTGTCCAGGGCCTTCATCATTTCATCGTCCCCGTATTCTATGACTTCCACCAAAGAAGTGTCCGTTGTTCTGTAGGAACCATAGCCAAACCTACCATTGGGGTCGTCCGGCACGTATCTGGTCCACATGATTTTTTCCCTTGAATACATTTTGACCTGCCTGTATCCATCAGATTTTTCAATAGTATCTATGACTTTTTTACCGTCATAGCTATAAAAACTCTGTAATTCCCAAGTACCCTCGATGGAGATACGATGTTGTTCAATTCCCTTAAAGCTCCCGGCCATCAAGAAAACGACAAAGCATACACTGATAAAAATGGATTTTTTCATAGAGATTGATGCATTGGAGGTTAAAGAATATCTAAAAGGTAGTGATATTTTTTGTTAAAATTGATTTTTAAGTCTTAAAATATTAACATTTCTTTAAAATAAAGCCCATGTATTGAATAGGTCATATTAGTTGAAAAAAGTTTGGCGGAGAATGACTTTTTCAAAAGATTTGCAATTGATTTGAAAATAATTGCATAAAACGGCACTATTTTTACAGAATGAACATTTATTGAATTAAATGTTTGATTTGTAAAATATTTTGAAGAATTTTCGGAAGTATTAACACAAACTAAAGAAATGAGAAACGTTTATTTGACATTTGTTGCAGTGTTTTCTTGCATTGCCGCTTTTGGACAGACCATTACAGGTACCGTATCTGATACGTCGGGTACGCCACTGCCTGGTGTGACCATTGTGGTGAGCGGTACGAACAACGGAACAACTACTGATTTTGATGGAAAGTATTCCATTAATGCCTCTAGTGGGCAGGTGCTCCGATTTTCCTATTTGGGAATGACAACCAAAGACGTTACGGTAGGTTCGCAGGCCACATTGGATGTGGTGTTGGAAGAAGATGCCGAACAGTTGGGTGAGGTGATTGTGACCGCTTTTGGTATATCACAAGAAAAAAAGGCCCTTGGATATGCGGCCCAGAGCATAGATGCTGAGGAAATCACCCGGACAAAACAGTCCAACCTGGTGAATTCCCTACAGGGTCAGGTAGCGGGTGTACAGATCACAAATTCGGGAGGAGCTCCAGGACAAAGCTCGAGAATCATCATTAGGGGTATAAACTCATTGGATCCCAGTGCGGACAACCAGCCGCTTTTTGTGGTGGACGGTGTTCCGATTGATAACTCAACGGTTGAATCCGCAAACACACCAAGGGGGCTATCCAACCGGGCGGCAGACATTAACCCAGCAGACGTGGAGTCCATGTCTGTACTGAAAGGAGCGGCCGCAACAGCACTTTATGGGGTTCGCGCAGCGAATGGTGCTGTAATCATTACCACCAAGAAAGGAAAAAAAGGCAAGGTCAGCATTAACCTCAATACTTCTGTTGGATTTGAGGAACTCAACCGTTTGCCCAAGCTCCAAAAGGAATATGGACAGGGTTTCAGCGGAGAGTACGATCCTTCAAGCTTTTGGCCAAGTTGGGGAGCTCCAATAGATGAGGTGGCACAAACGGAACCAGGACATAGATATCAGGATAATTGGAACAGGGCATTCGATACAGGAGTCCAGACAGATCACAGTTTGAGCATTTCCGGAGGCGGGGAGAAAGCAACCTTTTATGCATCTTTGGGACGTTTTGACCAAAAAGGAATAATTCCCTTTAGTGATTGGGACAGGACCACCGCAAAAATTTCTGGTACCGTCACCATGAACGAAAAGTTCAATTTCGGCGGGTCTATCAACTATTCCAATTCAGGAGGTAACAGGGTGCCACATGACAGATTCATGGAACGGATGATGTACTGGGCAGAAACCCAGGATGTAAGGGATTATATCAACGAAGATGGGACCATGAAGACTTATGGCAATACAAACCCTATCTACGATGCCCGTTTCAGTACCTATAAAGATGATGTGAACCGAATTATCGGGAATTTGAACTTCAATTATAGTCCTTTGGAATGGTTGACCCTTTCCTATCGCATAGGAACCGATTTTTATAGTGATTCCAGAACGGAGATCACTCCAGGCCCCAAAGGTATAGATGGGGAATTGCCATTGGATTCGGAAGGCTTTATGGAGGAAACACGTATAAACAGTAGGGATATAACCTCCAATTTTTATATCACACTGAACAATAAATTTGGGGATGACCTAACAACCACCCTAAGGTTGGGGAACGATATATTTGAAAGGAAATATGATAGGTTGACTTCAAGGGGCGAGCTTTTCATCATCCCCGAATTTTATAACCTGAACAACACCAGTAGAATATTCTCGGACCAAGGGAAAAGCATAAGAAGATTGGTCGGGTTTTATGGAGATTTAATGTTGAACTATAAAGACTATCTGTTTTTGAACCTGACAGGGAGAAACGATATTTCTTCCACTTTGCCCAAGGACAACAATTCATTCTTCTACCCTTCGGTAAACTTGGGATATGTGTTCTCCGAGCATATGGAGATGCCCACATGGTTTACCTTTGGGAAGCTAAGGGCTTCTTGGGCACAAGTAGGAAAAGACACAAATCCCCATGTACTTGGCTCAACGTTTGTTTCACCGGCCCATTTTCCGTTGGGGGGACAAGTTGGATTTAGTAGAAATAGTGAGTTTGGCGATCCAATGTTGAAGCCTGAATTGACGACATCCATGGAATTTGGAACTCAATTATCGTTCTTTGATAGTCGATTGGACTTGGATTTTACCTACTATAAATCCAATGCAGAAGATCAAATCATCCCAGTCCCTATTTCCGATGCCACCGGGTTCTCTTCCTATATAACCAATGCAGGTGAGATACAGAATAGTGGAATCGAAGTGGTACTTGGGGCAGACATTGTCCGTAATGAAGATTTTACGTGGAAGGCCACGGCCAACTTGTCCATGAACAACAATGAGGTCAAATCCATTAGGGAAGGCATAGATGAAATTATTGTGGGAAGCCAATTTGGTTATGTTGGTAGTACTGTTACCATGAAGTTGATAGAAGGAGAAGCCTATGGAAATTTGTATGGATCAAGCTATCAAAGGTTCGGGGCGGACGAAGAGTCCATTTTCCTTCAACGCAATTTGCCGACGGTCATAGGAGAAGATGGCTTCCCGGTACGTAATGCCGACCAGCTCATACTCGGCAACGCTGTTCCAAAATGGATAGGAGGCTTGAGAAACGAATTTACCTATAAGAATTTTGAATTGAGCTTTTTAGTGGATTTTAGGGCCGATGTGGATCAATATAACCAGTTCGACAACTTCTTGTCTGCCTTTGGTAAAAATGAATATACCTTGGCACGGAATGATTTCCGTGTTTTTGATGGAGTATTGGCCGATGGCACCCCGAACACGCAGGAAGTATGGCTTGGACAAGGCGTGGGTCCAGATGGCAGGGACTATGGTGCAGGTTATTGGAGAAACGCTTATAGGGGCGTCAGTGAGAATTTTGTACAGGATGCCAGCTTTATTAAATTGAGGAACATATCGTTGGCCTATAATCTGGACAGCAAAGCACTGGCAAAAATGCCTTTCTCTTCATTGCGCATTTCATTGGCTGCGAACAATATCATTTTATATTCTCCATGGGATGGTTTTGATCCAGAGTCATTTTCTGCTGGCGCAGGCGGAAATGCCATAGGTTTCACTGGTCTTGGTTTTCCAGGGACCCAGAGCTATTTTCTAACGTTTAATTTTGGAATATAAAAAACTAGAATGATGAAGATCACCAATAAGATAATAAGAAATGTAGGGCTGTCCTTGGCTTTGGTCGTGGTTTCCTGCGACTCCTATTTGGATGTCAATGAAAACCCCAACAATCCAGAAGATGCACCTATATCTGGTTTAATGATCAATACTTCCTATGAAACGGCAAAAAATGTTTTCAGGGTGGGAGGGATCACTTCAAACTATGTGCAATATTTGGCATCCCCAAACCAAGCCAGTGCATCGGACACTATGGAGCCCGTAAGCCACAATAATACATGGTTCAATATTTATAATGTCATGACCGATTTGACAGTGTTGATTGAAAAAGCCGAAGAGCAAGGTGCCAATCATTACAAGGGAGCAGCACAAGTATTAATGGCGTTGAACCTAGGGATGGGTGTGGATATTTTTGGGGACATGCCATTTTCAGAAAGTTTCACTTTTGAAACCGTTACCCCTTCCTACGATGATGATGAGGAACTCTATGGCGTGATCATGGGTTTTCTGGACGAGGCCATAGTCAATCTGCAGGGAGAAACAACTGTTTCCATGGGAGATGATGATTTTATTTATCAAGGAGACACGGACAAATGGATAGCTTTCGCCAATATGTTGAAAGCCCGTTACATGATCCGTACCCAAGAAAATGCATCCGAAATATTACAGGCAATCGACAATGGGTTTCAATCCAATGATGATGACGCCAAGGTGAGTTTCTTTGAACAAGATATCAACCCTTGGGCCGATATCGCCAGGGATAATGCCGACCTTTTGTTGGGAGGATGGATTTCAGAACAATTTGTTCAGGCATTGGATGGTACATCTTATCCAGCAGTTGACCCAAGATTGGGTTTGATGATTGGGACGACGGATGACGATACCTTTGTGGGCACAGTGAATGGTGCTGGAAGAGGAAATGCCCCAGAGCAAGGTGCTAGATCAACTTTGATCGAAGGCCAATACTATACATCCATAACTTCTCCCATATTGATAGCAACCTATAGTGAACAAAAATTCATAGAGGCGGAGGCGGCCTTCCAAACGGATAAGGCCCGATCCTATCAGGCATATTTGGATGGAATAACAGCACACATGCAAATGCTGGAAGTACCCCAAGCTGAAATTGATGCCTACCTTGCAGACCCCAGTGTGAGTATGGGAGAGGGTGCGTTTACCATCAACGATATTTTTAAGGAAAAGTGGATTGCGTTGTTTTTGCACCCAGAATCATGGAACGATGCCAGAAGGTTCGATTATCAGTATGAAGATATGGATTTACCCGTTAATCTGAATCCAGATTTGAACGGTCAGTTCATCAGAAGGTTGCCATATCCCGATAATGAAGTGAGCAGAAATGGACAAAACGTTCCCGATGTCACTCTTCTTGACCGAATTTTCTGGGATGAATAAATTAAAACCTTCACTTTTTTGAAATAATAAAGGCCATCCGATCGGATGGCCTTTTTATTGGTGCCCCTTAAATCTTAAAAAACATCTTGCTCCGTCAAGTAGAGGAGGCCTTCATCCTTTTGGTTCAAAATACGTTTGGTTCTCAAATAGCGCTCATAATTGTATGCGTCAAAATTGTCCGAACTTTTGTCCATACTGCTTATGTGGACATTCCCGGCGGAATGGATAAATTCATTGTTCCCGATCCACATGCCCACATGGACCACCCTTTCCGAAGTGGAATCCGTGGCTTTTCTTCCAAAAAAGAGCAGATCGCCCGGAATGAGTTTATCAAACTCCCTTGAATCATCTATCAATGTCCCTTCGTGTATCTGCTGTGAGGCATCACGTGGAATGATCATGCCGTTCATGAAATACACGGTCTTGGTAAAACCACTGCAATCCACACCTTTTGTGGAGGTGCCTCCCCACAGATAGGGCACGCCGAGCATCGTTTTGGAGGTTTCCACCAAGGCTTCCTTGGTAAAGGACAGGCTAGATTTCCAGTCCTGGTATGGAGACGCTTCGGATTTGGCCACAAAACCATTTTTTCCATCAGGATATTCCACTTGATAAAAAGCACCATCTTCTCCAATCAACTTTAGAATGTTGCCCGCGACAAGATCGGATACCACTTGCGCAGCTGCATTTGCTTCCGCAAAAGCGTGTCCATAGGTTTTAGTGTAGATCAATTTTTCTGCACCTTGCCAATCTTCAAAACGGGTCTTGTCCATCAACTCAATTCCTTTGCTGTCCACCCATCCCAAATAGTGGTCCGGGGTCTGGATGCGATACCAGCTACCTTGCTTTTGATAAACGTTTACGGGCATTCCCAAAGTTCCTTGGGTCACCATTTCTGCGGAATGCGCAGGACGGGACCTTAAATTGGCCACTGAAAGAGCTATCGCACCATATATGTTTCCCTCCAAACTGGCTGAAGGAAGTAACTCAATACTGTCCTGAAACGCAATTTGTTCCTGTTCCAATTGTTTCCGTAAGGCATCCAAAGCTTCTGGAAGGCTTGTGCCTCCTTTCAGGGTATAACCTTCAGGGCTTTCTATCACTTCGATATCGAAAAGGGTCACCCGAGTATCGGGAGCGTATGTGTTTTTAATGGAAGAAATGGCTTCTTCAACTTTGTTGGGCTCTTCTGTATCGGTCTTTGTTTCGCATGCCATAAAAACAAGGGACAGCAATGCGTAAAAGCAGCATCTTTTTTGAAGGGAGAATGGAAATTTCATTGTAGAACTTGGTTTAATGATGTATTCAAACGGTTGGCCAATTGTTGGATATCCTCTTTTTCATGATAGGCACTCAAAACGATGCGTCCCACAATGGGCCCGTTCGCATCCGGATAGTTGAAATAGGTGGTGATGAAACCGTTTTTTTCCAAAGCCTTTGCCAAATTAGCATCTTCAAACTCATAAGTAGGATGCCCTTCCATGTGTTTGAAAAGGGAAGGATGGTTCAATAGCTCCTTAAAAAACGCATCATTTTCCATGAGTTTAGCCCTCCTTTCGGCATAGATGTCCGTGGCATCCAACAGCGTACCCATGAAAGCGGGAAGGGCAGGGCTCGCCCCTCCAAAAAAGGGAGTATTTCGTAACATTTCCATATCTTCTTTGTTTCCCAATATGGCCCCGGCCTGAATGCCCAGCCCCTTGCCCAAGGAACAACAGACCATCAACTTGGCTGGGTTCAACGTTTTGAGCATGCCATAACATCCTGCTCCATCTTTTCCCACAATACCGATACCGTGCGAATCATCACCAACGAGCATGATGTTTTCCAAAGGAAGCTTTTTTAGGGCATCAAAATGTGGGAACTGGTTCCCGGAAAAATCAATCGTATCAAAAAGAAGTACTGGCATTGGGCCACCTCTGTTGATTTCTTTCAGGAGCCTATCCGTAAGATCTTCAAAGCTCTCCGTCTTGATCACTCCGTTCAAATGGAGTGCGGTGTGTGCATTGGGTGCCGCAAACAAGCTATGCCCTTTTTGCAATAAGGTCTGGATGACCAATTGGGCGGCCAAATACCCCGAAGAAAGGGTAAGGCAACTTTCCGCCCCGACCCATTTTGCCAAATGGTCCTCCGCAAGTCCATAGATGTCCAAAGAAACATTGGATTTTCTGGACGCCCCATAATGCATGCCATACCGTTCCACATTTTTGGAAAATCGCTCCAAAAAAGGAGGATAGGATTGCAGTCCCAGATAGGCAGTACCTCCAAAATAAAGGTAGGTTTTGCCTTCCACTTGGACCAATCGGTCGGGTATGCGGACAATGGAATGTGCCATTAGAGCAGTTCTATCCCACTTCCGGGAAGTTGGGGAAAAATGACCTTTCCATCATCCAAAATTTGGACTCCGCGGGCAATGTCATGTTTGAGCAGTAGCGAACCGTCCATATCCACGTAGTCCAATTGGGGGGTCAGTTGTGCAATGGCAGAAATCCCAACCGTGGATTCCGTCATGCAGCCCACCATGATCTTCAGTCCCAGTTCCTTTCCTTTTTGGATCATGCGCCGGGCAGGGGTGAGCCCACCACATTTGGTCAGTTTGATGTTGATGCCATGGAAGTAAGGGCCACATCTTTCCACATCGCTTTCCACAATGCAACTTTCGTCGGCAATGACGGGCAGTGCGGAATGTGCTTTCACTTTTGCCATGCCTTCCCAGTCATCGGCCTTGAGGGGCTGTTCCAAAAACTCGACCCCAAGTTCTTTCAAAAGTGGGGCATTCCTGATGGTTTCCTCGGCAGTCCATGCGCAATTGGCATCTATGCGGAAAATGCTGTCGGTGTGCTTGCGGAGCTCCCTTACTATGGCCACATCGTCTTGGGTGCCCAGCTTGATCTTGTAAACGGGCCATGGTTTTTCCTTCAGCTTTTCCACCATTTTTTCAACGGTGTCAATGCCAATGGTATAATTGGTGGTGGGGTAGTGGCTGTTATCGGTGCCCCAGATTTCATACAGGGGTTTGCCCAGTAACTTTCCGTAGAGGTCATTGGCGGCAAGGTCAAGCGCGCACAAGGTGAACTTTTCAAGCTTTAGGGACTCCAAATGCCGATAGAAATTTTCGGGATTATCAAAGTCATATCCTTCAATGGCCTGCCTCACCGCTTCGATTTCGGCCGTCATGCTCTCCACGGTAATTTTATAATAAGGATTGGATGTCGCCTCACCATATCCGGTCTTTCCCTTATGGGAAAGGGCCACGATCATGGTGTCCTGGGTATCGTGAGATTCCCTGGAAATGGTAAAGGTATGGGCCAGTTGTAAGGTGTATTTTTTGATCGCTATCTGCATGGATCTTTCTTTTTTTTCATCATGCTAAGATAGGGTTTCGACCCTAGTTATTAAAGACAAAGGCCCACCGAATTCGGATGGGCCTTTTGTTTTTTTGAAGGGTTGGGTCCTAGTACTTGCGCACGCTTCCCGAAACCGATTTTTTGGTTTCCACGCTGGCATCACCCGTGTAGGAGATGTCGGCCCCGCTGCTGGCATCGGCCACCAAGGACTCGGATACGTTCACGGAAATGTCGGCCCCGCTACTGGCATCGGCGTGGCAGGTCTTTACGGTCAGGTCCCTTGCTTTGATGTCGGAACCACTACTGGCATCGGCATAGAGTTTGTCCGCTTTTCCTGCTATACGGATGTCAGCACCACTACTGGCGTTTGCGGAAATCTCATCGGCCACCACTTCCACCTGAAGGTCGGAGCCGCTACTGGCATCAAGCTCTATTTTCCCGGACTCGATGACATTTTGGGTGATAAGGTCGGCCCCACTTGAGCTTTCCAATGCATCCACATTGCGAAGGGTCACATACACATTCTTGGTGGCCCTTCCGATGTTCTCAATGGCATGGATCTTTAGTTTGCCATCCCTGACATCCGTTCCGATCAGTTCGATGATGTTCTCATCGGCCTCAACGGTGATCTTGTACTCCGCGCCCTGTGTCACGAATACATCGATTCCTTCCGAAGCGGATACTACCGTGAAATCCTCATCCACATTGCGGTTTTCCTCTACGACTTCGCCGTTGCCGGTCTTGCCGCTCCCAAAGTTCATGTCCATCATACAGGAGGACGCGAACAGGGACAATAGTACTGCGATTGCTAATCTTGCTAGTGTTGTCATGATTGTTGTTTTTTGTGTCCAGTTGCACCGGACAGCTGTTATTGATTGATTAAGTTGTGATCTGCACTGAAAATCAACAGTGTAAATGTCCTATTTTATGCGTATTGTTTGAATTTTATACTTCCCAATTGTAGAAAACGGTTTCCCAATTGTAATTTTTGCTTTCCTAGGCCCATCATTTCATTTGCGCTTTATGCTGCCGCCATTTGAAATATCTGATTTGACGATAGGGTTTCCATCGTAAAAAATGGTTCCTCCACCTTTGATTGTGCCATCAAGAAGGGTTTTGACCTGGGCGGTGATTTCCCCACCTCCTTGGACATTGGCGATCAGGGAATCCACTTGGGTTGATGACATTTCAAGGTTCCCACCACCTTGTATGGAACATTTGAGTGCCTTTATCGGCGAAAAACCTTCCTCAATCAGTAGTGTTCCACCACCACTTAACTGAATTTCGTCAAAGTTTGGGGTGCCGATATGGATCTCGACACGACATTCATCCGAATGGTTATCCTTGCTTGAAATGTGCAGGATCTTTGATGAAACCGAAACATCAATCTTTTCCACACAATGTTTATCTCCTTTCAATTGTAAAGTGGTTGTCGGTGAAGGGTGCACATAAATATCACCTCCTGTCGTAACGATCAGACTTTCAAAAGGTGGGATGGATTTCCCATCTTCTTTTCCCTGAAAGGAATTGTCCTGTGCAGGGGAGGAAAGGGTGATGAAACTGAACAGTAGTATGGAAATAAACTTTGTCATTTTTATTTTTTTGAATTGGTTTCTGATAGTGAAAATGATTTAGTTCCCGGCCTTTACCTTGATGCCATCTTCATTGATCTTCATTTCAAAGGAATCCTGGTTGTCCTTGATATCGATATCTATTCCGTCTTCATTGATGATGATCTTGCCATTTCCGTCCCTGTCTTCTTCGTCTTTATCGGAACAGTCCAGGCACTTTAGCTCCCCATCTTTGCCCATGAGCCAAACGTGGCCCACAATGCTACTTCTGTAATAATCCTTATCATTGGCTATGCCTCGGCCTATATGGTATTTTGTGGATTCCTCGAACCGTACCATCCTGCCCTCGGGGATATGGATGGTGGTGGTCACTTCCTGGTTCCTGGCCTTATTGGAAACATCGGTGATCAGGTATTCGTCCAAAAGGATCTCATTGCCCAAAAGTTCGTAGCCATACATAATGTTTTTGGCCCTGTCCCTGGCGGACCGTGAGGAACTGCCGTTGGAGTCCTTTCGTATGGACAGGGAAACGACAGAATCCTCCGCTTTTTTCACGTTGATGTGCACTTCATCGGAAATGAGCACCCGGTTATCATCTTTATCGTAGGCAAAGGACATACGTCCAAAATGGATATCGTCCCTCGTGTATTCGTAGCCGGGGTTTTTCATTCGGATGACAAGCGTATCGGTCACGTTTTCCATGACCAGTTGGTCCTGTTCGTGCACGCTTCCCGTGTTCGAAAATTCCGCAGCCTGACGGATACCAAGGGCGATCAAGGCCCCAACGGAGATCAACCACAGCCCCAAAAGGGAGAATTTGGCAATGTTCCCGATGGATTTCAAGTTGTTCACCAAAATCTTCAGTCCCAAATAAAGGACAAAGAAGAAAGGAATGCCGACCGCAAAGAAAAGCAGTATGGAAACTACCCACACTGGCGCTCCTGTGGTGTTCACGATCTCATAGAAATCCACTCCAGGAAAATGGACCGCATCGAACATACCCACGGTGAACAGTCCGAAGAACAGCCCGATGAGGGTGGATGCCCCGATGATAATGAGCAATATGCCTATGAACTTGCCAAATACCTTGAAAAGGAACAGGATAATGTCCCCAATGGTATCAAAAAAGGTCTTGGAGCTGCTTTTGACCTTGTTGCCCACTTTTTCGTAGTCAACGTTTTTTACCTTGTCGGCAACATCATCAAACCCCTCTTTAACTTTGCGTTCTATATTGCTGATGTTGACGGGCTCCCCCCGCATATCCAATTTTTGAGAGGTAGTAGCTGCTTCCGGGACCAAGATCCACAGTAGGATGTAGGCGATCAGCCCAAAGCCGGAGGTGAAAACGGCCAAAAGGAGGAAAATGATCCGGATCCATAGTGCATCCAGCCCCAAATAGTGCTCCAGACCGGCACACACCCCACCAATATACTTATGGTCGATGTCCCGATATAGTTTCTTGGCCCTGGGTCTGGGCTCTGTGTAGGTTCTTTTGGGGTCGTCCTCAAAAATGTCCTCGTCCACCATATAGTCTTCGGGCTGTCCCATCACATCGATGACCTGGTCCACTTCCTTGTGGGTGATCACCTGTCGCTCGTTTTCCATTTTTTCCAAAAAGAGCTCGGCGATCCTTGCCTCTATGTCGGCTATGATCTCATCGCTTCCCTTGGTGCCCGCAAACGATCGTTTGATGGACTCCAGGTAGCGTCTCAGCTTGTTGTACGCATCATCGTCTATGTGGAAGAGCGTATTTGCCAAATTTATATTTACTGTCTTGTTCATTTTTTGATTGTTATTTTGTGTTGGTTACCAGATTGACTGCATTTCTTAGTTCATCCCAGGTGCCGTTGAGTTCCTTGAGGAACAGTTGCCCTGTTTCTGTCAGCGCGTAATATTTGCGGGGAGGCCCCGATGTGGATTCTTCCCAACGGTAGTTGAGCAATCCGGCATTTTTCAGCCTTGTGAGCAAAGGGTATATGGTACCTTCCACCACCAGCATCTTTGCGTCCTTCAGGGCATCCAGAATCTCCGAGGCATACTTGTCGTCATCCTTTAGGATGGACAGGATGCAGTATTCCAGGACCCCTTTGCGCATCTGTGCTTTTGTGTTTTCTATGTTCATAACTTCATGGGTCTATTAAATTAACTGTTCGTTTTTGATCTGCCAAACCGGGTCTGGCCTTGTTCCCACTCCGTCCCCTGTGATGAGCAGGGGAGTGGAAACGTTTTTTTATTGATGATTGATTGATGATCGACCCTTCGACTGCGCTCAGGGCAAGTTTTTGTTCGTTTTTTGATTGATGAATGAACTCCTATTTGTTGATTGATGATGTATTATTCTTTTTGTAAGTGATGGTCATAGCTTAGTTCCCGTTTTATTTTCCACTCGCCATCCACCAGCATCCACACATGGGTGAACTTGGCGATGTCGCCTCTTTGGTATTCCTTTTTATCGTTCAAGAATTCAAAACGGTGCACCCCATGCTGTATGGCCCCATAGAGCTCGCCATCTTTCTTTAGGGGGTAAACCTCCAAACTTCCATCGATCAATATCCTTTTTGAATATTGTGGAGCGGAAGGATCTCGCTTTTCACAGTTCTCACGGGTAGGTTTTAGGAACTCCTCACGGCCATCGGTAAAACCTCCGCGGTCATGGTAGAATTCAAAATCCTCGGTGAACAAAGACGCCATGGTTTCGGTGTCACATCGATTGAAAGCCGCATCGAACAATAGGCTGTCTTTCGACTTTAAGGTTTTATAGAGTTCGGTATCCTCCGCAACCTGCGCATTGGCCATAGCTGTCATTCCAATCAAGGCAAGGGCCATTATGTTTTTGGTCCGGTACATTACTTGATGAATTTAATGGTCAACGGATATTTGAAATACTGCCCTTCGTTGGTACGGATAGTGGCCAATATGCTGTACACAATGTTCACTATGGCCAACCCCACCTGTATGACGCCGGCTATTCCAACGGGCCAAAACAAACGGCCAAACCGAAAGTCGTCACTGTCGATATGGATGTTCAGGTTGTTGAGATGGCTCAAGCGGTGAAATCCGAACACATCCCAATCGAACAGACTGGGCAAGGACCCAATAAAAAAAGGAATGGTGATCAAGCCTGCCACAATGGAATAGAGCAGCATGCTGATCTGAAAGTTGAGGGCCTGCTTTCCGTTGTAGTCCACAAAGTCGTACTGCTTCTTGTTGGACATCCACAAGATCAGTGGTACGATAAAGTTCCCAAAGGGAATGAAATACTTGGAGAACGTGGACGCGTGGATGATCGCGGATAAGTTTCGTTCGTGTTTGGTCAATGTTGCTGCCATTTTTGATTGATGATTTTGATGTATAAAAGGGTAAACCTATTAGCTTACGATGCAAATATATATCCAAAAGACAGTACTATGCAAAACAAAGTACTAATAATTAACTTTTTTTTAACAATTTAAAATAGGAGGTTTTTGCCTATTTTTAGGCTCATTAATCTTGGATATGGCACTGACACCCAGTAAAATCAACACCTTTACATTTCTGAAACTCCCGTCGGCCTGGTGGTGCGGGGTACGGCTAAATTACATTGATGACCAAAAGGCCATCACCACGGTAAGGTACAAATGGATCAATCAAAATCCGTTCAAATCCATGTTTTGGGCCGTGCAGGGCATGGCTGCCGAGCTCAGTACCGGGGCCCTGGTGATGAACGAGATCCAAAAGAGCGGGAAAAAAATCTCGATGTTGGTGGCCAACAACAAGGCGACCTTCACCAAAAAAGCTACGGGACGTATTTCATTTACCTGTGAAGATGGGCCATTGATTGCCGATGCCATCCGAAAAACCGTGGAAACGGGAGAGGGGCAAACCTGTTGGATGAAATCCGTTGGGGTAAATGCAGATGGGGTAGAGGTCTCCACTTTTCATTTTGAGTGGACAATTCTGTTAAAAAAATAATTGATAATAGCTGTCTTTGTCACCCTGAGCGGAGTCGAAGGGTTGAGTGGACGGTGAGGGTGAGAAAATTATAAATCTTCGTTGCTGTAAAATTCAATTTCTTTTTTATATGGAAAGGTTTGTTCAAATATTATTTCATCTGAATTATGAAGGTCGCTCTCTAAAAGGGTATAATTGTTTTCAATTTTTTCATAAACTCTGTAATTGTGCTTTTCAGTTCTTGGGTTTATTATTGAGTACTGTATTATTGTACTGTGTCTGCTTGTGGTAATAATTAGAAGGTTGATGTCATCAGAACTAATATTTTTAGTGAAGTTTATTGGTCTGAATTTTTTTGAATTGATTTGTTTATCGCCGTATACTTTTGTTCTTTCTTCCCAACATTTGAATAAAAG
The DNA here is from genome assembly GCF_033441575.1 of Flagellimonas baculiformis. Lineage (NCBI taxonomy): Bacteria > Pseudomonadati > Bacteroidota > Flavobacteriia > Flavobacteriales > Flavobacteriaceae > Flagellimonas > Flagellimonas baculiformis. Next base: position 131,390 of record NZ_JAUZVW010000006.1, on the reverse strand, counting down.
CTTTTCAACTCCATCTACAATCTTTTTAGGACAGTTTTTAATTTTTTCCAAATCTATTATCCTAATTTCTGCATCATAAATTGGGTAATTTGACATGCTTTCGGCTATAAGCCTTATTTTATCAGTCTGTATTTGATGGACCACGATTCTAAGATATCCCGAGCCCATAACTCTCTTAATAGTTTCACTTTGTAGATGATCTAATTTTTTTTGAGCTTCAATTAAGTCATTAGCTAGTTTATTGTTTCGTTGTTGCTCTAAAATTATCAGGCTATCCTTTTTTATGGATTCTTTTTGCGCTTTTACAACTTCATCCGTCTTAGAAAGAACTTTTTTTTGAGTTTGAGAAAGTTCTAATTGGAGGCTATCATTTTTAAATTCAGATTTTTTTCCATCAATGTACTGCCAAGCAGATAGCATACCTGCTGCAAGTGCCACAAGAACAATAATTGCTGCAATAAAATAGTGTTTGGCTTCCAATTCTTGCTTATTTTTTCGAAAATAACCAAATTAGAATCTATTTTGTATTTGATAAATAGTTAGTTGTCAACTTTTTTGTAACAAAACCCCAAACCAACCAACATATAAACAGTAATCAAAAAACAATCAAAAAATGAACGCACACGAAATAGACTATCACATTTACGGAGAGGAAATGCAATATGTGGAGATCGAACTGGATCCACAAGAAGCCGTGGTGGCCGAGGCAGGCAGTTTTATGATGATGGATTCGGATATTAAAATGGACACCATCTTCGGGGACGGTTCCAATCAGGACACTGGGGTTTTGGGCAAACTGTTCTCCGCAGGCAAGCGTTTGCTCACCGGTGAAAGTCTGTTCATGACTGCCTTCCTCAATATTGGCCAAGGCAAAAAGCAAGTAAGCTTTGCTTCGCCCTATCCGGGCAAGATCATCCCCATAGACCTTTCGGAAAAAGGAGGGAAATTTATCTGTCAAAAGGATGCATTTTTGTGTGCTGCCAAAGGCGTCTCCGTGGGAATAGAGTTCTCCAGACGCTTGGGCCGGGGTTTCTTTGGCGGTGAAGGTTTTATCATGCAAAAACTCGAAGGAGATGGGATGGCCTTTGTGCACGCAGGCGGAACCATGGCCAAAAAAGTTTTGGGTCCGGGCGAAGTGCTCAAGGTAGATACGGGCTGTATTGTCGGCTTTTCCCAGACCGTGGACTACGACATCGAATTTGTGGGCGGCATCAAAAATACCGTGTTCGGCGGGGAAGGTCTCTTCTTTGCCACCCTTCGCGGTCCGGGCACCGTTTATATCCAATCCCTGCCATTCAGCCGATTGGCCAGCCGCGTTTGGGCCGCTGCTCCAAAAGGGGGCGGAAAAGACAAGGGCGAGGGCAGTATCTTGGGCGGATTGGGCGACCTGCTGGACGGGGACAACCGATTTTAATTTGTTGGAAGCCAGTTGCTCGGTGCTCGCTGTATAGTGTCAATTGTTCATAAAATCCAATATGACTGGAAAAGCAAAATTCAAATTTGAAAAACTACATATTTGGCAGGATGCCATGCATTTAGGTGAACAGATAAACACAATAGCTGATAGTTTTCCTCAAAAGGAAGTATATAACCTATCATCTCAAATATGTCGGGCTGCTGATTCAGTAGCTCTTAATATTTCAGAAGGTTCCATTGTTCAGTCAAAGCCTGAGTTTAAAAAGTTTTTAGGTTATTCTGCACGTTCACTAGCGGAAGTAGTGACTTGCCTTTACAAGGCGAATAATAGGAAGTATATGTCCGAAATTGAATTTGAAAAATTATATGATGTATGTTTCAAGTTAATGAACATGATCATAGCTTTTCGTAATAAGTTATAGTTTTGTTTCATTTTATTGAAGATTTTAACACCAAACATCGAGCATCGAACACCATAGCGGATGAATTTCAACGACCTCTTCCAATTTCTGGAAAAACTGCAAAAAAACAACAATAAGGAATGGATGGATGCGAACCGCAAATGGTACCGCTCCCTTCGACATGATTTCATTGCATGGTTGGACGATTTGGATCTCACCATGGCGCAATTGCATGACGATTACTATCCTACGCCTGGCAAAAAGGGCATCAACCGTATCAACAACAATTTGATGTTCCATCCGAACAAGCCGGTGTACAAGGACCATTTTGGTGCCGGCCTGGACAAAGCTCCCCATTCGGCCGATTTCTACATTGAAATTGGGTTGAAGCAGTGTCTGTTGGCCGGGGGTTTTTGGCGTCCCGACCCCAACACGTTGCGGAGCATTCGGGAGGGTATCGATTATGATGGGGAGGTGTTGCAGGAAATATTGGACAAACCTTCGTTCAAAAAGACGTTTGGGGGTCTGTATGAAGATGAGAAGTTGACCAATGCCCCTAAAGGATTTTCCAATGACCATCCGCATATCGATTTGCTGAAGAACAAGACCTTTGCCGTGGCACATGAATTTTCACGGGAAGAAGTGTTCCGACCCGATTTCAAGGAAAAAATCGTGGAGGTTTATAAGGAAATGCTTCCATTCCGCCGATATTTGAACAAAACCGTAACCGTTTAAATCCACCCATGAAATACGGAAACATCAGGAACATCAAAAAAGAGCTGTTGTCCGACAATTGGTACACCCTCAACAAAGTCACTTTTGAATACCAACGGGAAGACGGAACTTGGGAAACCCAAGTCCGGGAAGCCTATGATCGCGGCAATGGGGCCGTCATTTTGTTGTACAATGGCAAAAAAGGCACCGTTGTCCTTACACGACAGTTTCGCATGCCCACTTATTTGAACGGCAATGCGGATGGCATGATGATAGAGGCATGCGCTGGCCTTTTGGAAAAGGGAAATGCCGAGCAGACCATAAAAAAGGAAGTGGAGGAGGAGACAGGTTATAAGATCGATAAGGTAAAAAAGGTGTTCGAATCCTACATGTCCCCTGGTTCTGTAACCGAGATCCTCTATTTCTTCATTGGCGAGTACAAAGCCTCCATGAAGGTCAGTGAAGGAGGTGGGGCGGAAGATGAGACCGAAAACATTGAGGTGCTGGAAATCGGCTTTGATCGGGCACTTGAAATGGTGAAAACAGGTGAGATCAAGGATGCCAAGACCATCATGCTGCTCCAATATGCGCAGATCAATGCTGTTTTTGGTCAATAGTTGAGGTAGAGTTCCTTCAGTATCGAGTACATGGTTTTCCGTATCTCGGAGGAAGGCACCTTGAAATGATTGTTCATAAAACTGAAGATGAGCAACCTGCCCTTTTTGGTCTTGATGTAACCGCTCAGATTGTAATTGTTCCCAAACGACCCTGATTTGGCAAAGAGGAAAGGCTCCGTGCCAGGGTCTTCCCATTTTTCCACAGTGCCTGTCGGCCCCCACATCGGGAATATGCCAAAAAGCCGTTCTTCGGGCACTTCTGCATAAAGTTTTTGGAGAATCTGAACAAAAGAACGTGGCGTGAACAGGTTGTAGCGCGAAAGTCCGGAACCGTCCACCCACCGGGGTTGTTGTTCCAAATCGGCCAGATCATGTTCCAGCATATGAGTTATGGCCCTTTGGGTCCCCAAAGTGTCGGAAAGCATGGAAGAGGAAGCCATCAACAATTGTTCGGCCAAAAAGTTGTCACTCTTGAACAACATCTGCTTAAAAATGGAATCCGTTTCCATACCATATAAGGTCTCTTTGGGCCTATCGGGAAAATGGTCCACCAATGTGATCTTTCTTTGGAGCACTTGCTCCAGAAGCTGCTTGGTGAGGCTATCACTGGTGATAAAAGGCACTTCCAAGGTATCTTGTTTCATCGCTCCTATATAAAAGTGGTTGGCAAGCTCGTCCCTCCTGAACGGATTTTCCCTGACTTCTGTGGAATCAAGGAAAAAGGAAGGGGACACTTCCAGATTTTCGGTATGGGAAATGGTCGCCACATTACCATATAGGGGAATAGTGGTCTTTTCGGGGGAAAAATAGGTGTCATAATCTTCCCAGGCCCAACCTGGACCGAAACGGAGTTCTTCTGAATTTTTGGTGTACAGGGCAATGGCCCCTTGGTTTTTCAGCCAGTGGATGGCCGTACTGTCCTTAAGGTGGGGGTGCAGCCAGGATGGATCGCCCGTGCCCTCAATGAAGAGGGTGTCATTGGCGATGGTATATTTTAAAGTGGGAATACGCTTCGGCAGCAGCTTCACACCCGAGTAGAAGGTAACGATCTTGGTATTGCTGGCCGGGGTGAAGTATTTATCCCCATTGATGTTGTACAAGGTTTTTTTCGATTGTGCATCCACAACGACCAGGCCATGGAAGGAGTGGGACAGGTTCTCTTTTTCCAAGTGACTGCCCACAAACTTTCGTGTGGGGGAACAGCTGGCGAGTAGGACACATAGGATGGAAAGAAGATGGATCGGTTTTATAGGATGGCCCCCCTTTGAAATATTCATGTGTTTTGCACGTTGTTTTACACGAAGTTATTTATTTTTTAACTGGATTTTTGGTTTTCCAAAAAGGTTTTTTAGCTAATTTAGAGCACAACCAATGACCCAATTTAATCAAATTTCTATGCCAAGAGCTATGTTGGATTACACCAAAATTATCCTTCAAAAGGTAAGTTTTGATGCTAAACTCTTCACCAAGGAATTGAAGAAAGCTATTTCAAGGCTATTGCCCAGTGAAATTGAGGAACTTAAAATCTGGTTGCAATATTATATTGTGGACAAACCAGAGTTGCAACCCACATTACTATTGTTAAAAGCTTAAAACTGGAGCCGCAGAAATGCGGCCCTTTTAATTTTTGGCCAACGGGCTGATGATCTTCACGTCCTGAAAGGTGATGGCACCCCTAACAATACTGGAAATTACATCCCTGAGGGCTTCCGTGATCTGGATTTTCAGTTCGCTCTTGTGGTAGATGAGACTTATTTCCCGTGCAGGGGAAGGGCTTTTGAACGGTTTCAGGCTTTCCTTTTTCTGCTGTCCCAGTTGTAGGGTATTCAAGTAGGGCAACAAGGTCATGCCCATACCCTCATCGGCCAGACTGATCAAGGTCTCGAAGCTTCCACTTTCTATTTTGAAATGTTCCCCGTTCATGTTTTTGGACGCTTTGCACAAATTGATGACCCCGTCCCTAAAGCAGTGTCCGTCCTGTAACAAGAGCACATCGTTCACATCCAAATGGTCCGTGGTCAGTTCGGTTTCATGGGATAATCGGTGACTTTTGGGCACATACCCCACAAAGGGTTCATAATAGAGCGGTCTTTCCTTGATGAACTCAATTTCCAGGGGCGTAGCAGCAATTCCGGCATCCAAATGTCCATCCATGATGTTCTTGATCAGGTTATCGGTGGACTGTTCCTTGATGATGAGGTTCACCTTCGGATATTTTTTGATGAAGGTGTTCAGGAACATGGGCAGCAAGGTGGGCATAACCGTGGGGATGATGCCCAAAGTATAGTCCCCGCCAATGAATCCCTTGTCCTGATCCACAATATCCTTGATGCGCTCCGCTTCCGCTACAATATTTTTGGCTTGAGCCACGATTTTCTTGCCCACCTCGGTGATGGAAATGGGTTTTTTGCTGCGATCAAAAATGAGCACCCCCAACTCATCTTCCAACTTTTGTACCTGCATGCTCAAGGTAGGTTGGGTAACAAAGCTCTTCTCGGCGGCCAAGGTGAAATTCTTATGCTCGGCAACTGCCAATACATACTGAAGTTGGGTGATGGTCATCTAACAATAAATTTGAAATATAAAAGTATAAAAAACCATCAGCATAATCTATAAGAAAAGCCCAGGATTGGGATAGTGCAAAAAGCCTGCTCGAAGCAGGCTTTTTTTAAGTGGAAAGAAATTCTAAAACCGTATGGTCAGCTCCAGGTCCTCTTCCCCGACCTCAAACTTGGACGTTGAAAAATTGGGAGGTCCAAAGGACATATCGTTCCCAGAAGCGCCATAACTCTCCTTGGGCATCCCGTTGGACTCATAATCCATGCGGTTGTTTCCGTTCACATCGTGCATGGCCATGATGGCATAGGTGCCCGGAGTAACATCTGTAAAGGTCAGTACCACTTTTCCATTTTCGATGATGCTTTCAAGGTTTTGGACACCTGGTCCTTTCATGAAGGTCTCTGCCGTATGAAGGCCGGCCATTACCTTTCCTTCGTTGCTGGTCACATTGTCAATGGTAACGGTGATGTTGATGCCGTTTTTTTCTTCTTGTGCTTTGGATATGAGGCTCACCAAGAAAAAGCTCAATACTAGGGTAACAGTTTTCATAAGGATTGTTTTTGATGTTAATGCTGCAGCAAATCTCGGGTAGGCTATGCTTTTTAAAAATTGAGAAACACCGAACTGTCATTTTTCAAGGTTGAATTGTAGTGGAGAGAATGGCATCCCGATCCATCCTGAAAAATCCACAGTTGGGTATTTCCTTTTGGTATGGCAAGCAAGGGTGGGGCAATTTTGCGGCAACAATCAAACGAACAGTCATGAAAAACATTCTTATTGCATTCATCCTATTTTTCAATTTCGGTTTTATGATGGCCCAGACAATGGTATCGGGCACGGTGACCGATGCCAAGAAGAATCCCATCGAGGGGGCCAATGTATATGTGGAGGGCACTTATGATGGCGCATCCACCGACAAGGATGGCCACTTCAGTTTTGAAACCTCGGAAACCGGGACCCAGACCTTGGTGGTTTCCATGTTATCCTATGAATCTCATTACGAGATCGGTGACATTGTTTACTTCAAGGATTTGAAGATCCAGTTGGTAGAGGCCATCAATTCGTTGTCGGGGGTCACCTTGACCGCGGGAACCTTTGAGGCGGGCGATAACTCCAAAGTCTCGGTACTGAAACCATTGGACATTGTGACCACGGCCGGAGCTGCGGGCGACTTTGTGGCCGCACTGCAGACATTGCCGGGAACGACCACCATCAATGAAGATGGCCGTTTGTTCGTTCGTGGGGGAACAGCGGGGGAGACCCAGGTGTTCATCGATGGACTCAGGGTTTTCCAACCGTTCAATGCCACGGCAAACAACATTCCCACCCGGGGCCGGTTTTCCCCTTTTCTTTTTAAAGGGATCACTTTCAGTACGGGAGGGTATTCGGCCGAATACGGACAGGCCTTGTCCAGTGTACTTTTGCTGAATACCACCGATGTGCCCGATCAGGAGAAAACGGATATTTCCATCATGTCCGTAGGGGGAGGATTGGGGCATACCAAAATCTGGGGCGATCAGTCCTTGAGCCTGAACACGTCCTACATTAACTTGGCGCCCTATGAGGCCTTGATCCCTTCCAAAAATGGGACTCGTTGGAACAGTCCTTACGAATCCATTTCCGGGGAAGCGGTATTCAGGAGCAAGGGAAATCGAAGTATGTTCAAGCTCTATACGGGCTTCAACCACGCCAATCTGGATATAGAGCAGGAAGATATCAATTATACTGATTTTGTACGGTTTCAATTGACCAACAATAACCTTTACTTCAACTCTTCGTACAAATATTTTTTTGAGAATAATTGGAGTCTTGTCTCGGGAGCCTCTATTTCTTGGGACACAAATGATCTAAGTTTTGAAGGCAATGGAATTGACACCAAGGAAACGGCCTCCCATATCAAGGTCAAGGCCGGGAAAAACTTCAACAGTCGATTTGGCCTGAGTATGGGGGCAGAGGTTTTCACTTCGGATTTTGAAGAAACCTATACCGATGCGGCGGACGCTATTTTTGACATGGGCTATGACGGCCAACTTTGGGCGGCCTTTGCGGAATCCGATATCTTTTTGAGCAACAGGTTTGCCATGAAGCTTGGAGTAAGGGGAGAGCACAGCACCCTTTTGGATGATTTCAACGTTTCACCGCGGGTATCGCTGGCCTACAAACCAGGGGAGAATGGACAGTTCTCCTTGGCCTATGGCGATTTTTACCAACGGCCCGTTTCAGATGTGGTCAAGTTTGATGGGAGTGTACATTTTGAAAAAGCTTCGCACTATATCCTGAACTACCAATATATAGGCAATGGCAAAACTTTTAGGGCCGAAGCCTATTACAAGGATTATGACAATTTGATGAAATACGATACCGAAATGCCTGGATTTGGCTCTGTTTTTACCAACTCCGGCTCCGGATATGCCGGTGGCTTGGACCTGTTCTGGAGGGACAACAAGAGCATTGAATACCTGGATTATTGGGTCTCCTATTCATACTTGGACACGGAAAGGGACTATCAAAATTTTAGGGAAAGGGCCACACCGAATTTTGCCCCAAAACACAATCTGTCCGTGGTGACCAAATATTGGGTGGACAAGCTCCGCTCTCAGGTCGGGCTTACCTATTCCTTTGGTTCGGGAAGGCCTTATGACAACCCCAATACCCCAGAGTTCATGGCGGAGAAAACCAAATCTTTCAATAACCTGAGCTTCAATTGGGCGTACTTGATTGACCAACAGAAGATCCTCTACTTCTCGGTGAACAATATGTTGGGATTCAACAATATCAACAATTACCAATATGCGGACACGCCCAACATGGATGGGGTCTTTGACAGGCGTGCCATCACTCCGGCAGCAGACAGTTTTTTCTTTGTGGGCTTCTTTTGGACCATCAGTTCAGATGGAAAGAGTAACCAGTTGGATAACCTTTAGGTTATTTTTCCATCTTGAGGTAATAGTCCACCGAATGTTTCCCTGACCCATAGACCATAAAGAAGAGAGAGGCCAACAGGACCAATGTTGCGATGGATAGATTGCCCACATCCATGGTGCCCAGGAAATTGGTGAGCACGGCCCCGAACAGAATGGGTATTTGCGCAATGGCCGCCCAGCGTGTCAAAAGTCCCACAACGATCAATATCCCTCCCACAAAATGTGCCGGGGCAATGTAGTGGAGGATGATCATGCCCCCGGGCATACCTTCAAAGGGTTTCGCCATTTCTGCCATTTCCGCATGATTGGCCATAAATTCAACTCCTTTGATGAAAAGGAAAACTCCCAAGGCTACCCGCAAAAAATCCAGTGGATAATAGGTGTGGGCATTGGCCCATTTGTTCAATTTCTTTACTGTTCCCATGGCTGAAAGGTTTTAAGGTTGAACAGTATTAAGGTACTCATTTTTAGTGAGATGTGAAAGAAAGGTCTCAAACAACCTATTGTTCCAAAACAAGCTTGTGGCTGCGTATCCAATTTCAATGAAGAGGCCGCCATTGGACAATCAGAAAAGCTAACCGTTGCTTCAAATGCCACCTACGTCAATTCAAATACACCATAGGTCAATTACGCCTCTGTTCATTGCTATATTTTTCTACTTTTCAGGGATGGAACCTCAGTATAAAAAGGAGCATTTATTCAATTAGTACTTACATGAAAAGAATTTCTTGTTTGGTTGTTTTGGCATTGCTGGTTTTGGGCTGTTCTGATGACAGAAAATATGTGGGCATTGCCCTTAAAAAAGACCAGAAGGTATATTTGATGCCAACCATTGCGGACAAAGATGTATTGGAGCATCAATTGTCCGAAGACATGATTCCGGGTGTTTCCAACTTTGTACAAATTGTTGAGGATGGTGGTGATTTGTTTGTGGGACCAAGGGACTTTGAAAGGATTTTGAATCTCATCGCCAAGAATTACATAGTGTACGAAAGGAAGGAGAAAACCCACGATGGCTATGTGGCCTTTGGGGAGGATCACGTTTATAACTACTCCATAAAACATGAGAATACCGATAAGATAGGCCAGCAAATAAGCTTGGAAACCATAATGATAAAGAACAATGCATCCGATGACCTACTTGAGATTGTGTGGACAAATTTTCCCCAACCCCAGGCCAAAAAAAACTGTACCGTCAAAAAAATATGGGTAGTGACAAGTCCCTATGAAGGTAAAACTATTGGAAACTATGAAGAAACCGTGTTGATCAATCTCAATGAAATTGTTGATTTCTATGGTAATGGGGTCAGATTGGAACACAACAAAAAGCAAGGGATGTTGTATGTGCTACAGTAATGCACAAAACCCCCATGAGTCAAATCAAAGGTTGTCCAAATGCAGTTCCATCTGGATGTCGCTACGCTCGTAAGGCGAAGAGGCTCCCACCATTTCCTTGAAACCCAGCTTTTGGTATAGGGAAAGAGCGGGTTCGAGTACCCGATTGCTCTCCAGATAGAGTTTTTTGGCCCCCATTTCCTTTGCTTTTTCAATGATGTACTGTCCCAGCAATTTGCCGATTCCCATACCCTGCATATGCTCGGACACACCCATTTTGGCCAGTTCAAAATCATATCCTTCCTTTTGGCTGGGGATGAGTGCGCAGACCCCGACGGCCCTGTTGTCCAAAACCGCCACTGCAATATAGCCGCCCTTGTCCAAAATGTATTCTTTGGGATGGTCAAGCGCGGCATAGTCCATCTTTTCCATCTTGAAATACTTGGTGATCCAAGCCTCATTGAGTGCCTTGAAGGCATCTTTGTGGGCATCAGAATATGGGACTATGGAAAGGGTTTCTGACCTAGACATTTACGTGTAAATCTATGGATCTAAATTAATGGGTTTTTTTACTTTTTTCAGGGTGTTCTTCCAATATTTTGAGGGCTAATACGTTAAATATTCAATTCACCTCACCGTTCAACGAAAAAATTGGCGTTTAGCCGATAATTTACGTAATATTACATTGTAATTAGTAATAAAACTCTTACAAGTTCCCAAATCTTGCTAATGAGACCTAATCAAAAAAACAACCCTGTCCCAAACAGGAAACTTAACCTACAAAATCCAATCGGCTATGGATGTAAAACTACTTTTATTCCCCCAAAAATTTCCCCTACCTAAATGTAAGCGGGTCTTTTATGTTCTGGCAGTCAGCTTGATGATGGGCCAGACAACCGTTGCCCAAGAGAGCAACCCTTATGTGAGCTATGATGTTCCCTTTCAGAACTTATTGAAATTCAATAGGTTTTTGATCAATCCTACCTTTTCGGCAGTGAGGGAGGATAAGTCGTACATCAACCTTTTTCATAGAAGTCAAAGTGCTGATTTTGAAAACAATAGACAGAACTATTTTCTCAGCTACAGCGGAAGGATCAACGATATGATTGGTCTGGGCTTCAGTCTTTATAACCAACAGGAAGGAGTCATTTCCAACTTGGGGGTCATGGCCAATTATTCGCACGGCATCAAACTGGGAAGGGAGAGCAGCCTGACCTTCGGGGTGAACATTCCCTATTATGTGAGTAGTTATGACCCCAGTCGTGCGGTGGCTTTGGAAGAGGACCCCTTGTTGAACGAGGCTTCCCAGAATTCCATCATTTCTTTCCAACCAGGCCTGAACCTGTCCTTGGGCAAGTTTGACTTTGGGGTATTTGCCCAAAACTTGGTGGATTACAACATCAACTCGGGCAAATCTTTGACCGACTTGGGCCAAAAGACCTTCTCCGGTCACATCCAATTCACCCATGAGTTCAAGAATGGCGCCGGAATCTTTGAAGATGGCAGGTTATTGCCTTTGGCAAGGGCCCGTTTTGATGGGGAGGAAGATCCCATTTTTGGAGGCGGAGTCATTCTGGACCTTCCCAAACTGGGTTGGATACAGGGCGGGTACGATCAGTTGTACGGCGCATCGGCCGGAACCGGTTTCAACCTGAACAGACGGCTTTCCTTTGGCTATAATTTTGAAAAGAACATCAGCAACAGTATTGCCAATCTTGGGGTGACGCATGAAATCTCCATTGCCTATTCTTTCGTTCCCACACTTTCCAAAAACACTTTTGTGTCCAATGAGGAAAATCCGGATGGGGAGACCAAGAAGCCAATAGAAGGGACCCTTGTGGCAGATGCCGATAAGAAGGAAACCAAGGAAAAGGATGAGTCAAGGAGCAAGTTGAATGCCCAGACCACCCTAAGGCCCACCAACAAGGAGGATTTGGCATTCTGGGAGGAGCAGATAGCCCAATTGAGGGAGCAGCAGGAGGACAATTATGCCGTCATCAACGAACTGGTCTATCGAATGGACTCCTTGGAGAGGAACAGGGAGCGCGACATGGAAAAGCGTTTTGAAATGGTCATGCGCATCGTGAAAAGGCATACAGGGGACAAAACACCCGAAATTGAAGCAAAGGCACAGCAACTCTACTTGGCCGACAGCGAGGACCTGGATTCCATTTACAGTTCCATGGAAAGTAGGGCGCTGGCCCAAAACTCCAAACCTCGGACCGCTCCAAAAACAGTGGAGAAAGAGAAGGAGGGAACCTTTCATGGAGGGGCCTTCAAGCCCATAGAGAAGTTCATCAACCTGGATGGGGTCGGGCAAGGACATTACATCGTGGCCAATGTTTTCAAAAATGAGAATTACCTAAGGGATTTCATGGGAAAACTCAAGGCCCAAGGTTTGGAGGCGCAATATTTCAAGAATCCGGACAATGGCCTTAATTATGTGTATTTGGCCAAATATGAAGAAAATGAGGATGCCTATGCGGCCTATCGCTCCAAAATGAAGGGGCAATATACTGATGAGCTTTGGATCATGCACGTGGAGAATCCACGTTACTCCAATTGGGCGGATGCCATTTTTCAGGATGTTGAGTAGCCCTTAAGCCTCGTTTTCATCTATTTTTTGGGCTATGGCCCTGCTTCCGGCATCGCGTTCGCCCAGTTCGGAAATGATCTTGGGGTGGTCTTCAACACGCGTCTGCGAAAGTTTGTAGGTGGCCTGGATCTCCGTGATCTGGATCTGGAAGCCCACCACTCCCTTAACCTGTCTCAGGGTTTTGGGGGACATGTCTTTCAGGGAAATGGGGTTTTTGGAGTCCCGTTCGTATTTTTCTACCAACCGGTGCATGGATTGCATGGTCTCCGCTTCACTCAACACCTTCAATTTGCCATAGACATGTACGGCGATGTAGTTCCACGTGGGGACTTCCTCTTCCTTGTACCATGAGGAGGAAACATAGGCGTGCGGCCCGTTGAAGATACAGAGCACCTCCGCTTCTTCATCAAAACTCTTCCATTGGGGATTGGCCTTCGCGATGTGTCCGACCAAAATATCATGCCCATTTTCATCCGTTTCCAGTTCCAAGGGAATATGGGTGCCCCAAGGTCTGTTGTCCACAATGTTGATGAGGATGCCAAAACTGTTGTGGGCCAAGAAATCCTTGATCTCTGCAATGTCGCTGTTTTGATAGTGGGGCGGGGTGTACATCTATTTTAGGGATTGTTTTCTTTCTGCTAAAATAGAAATACCTCTCCAGTTTGAATTGCAAATGGTGGATTGAAATAAAAAAAAAGCGGGGCATTTGCCCCGCTTTGAACTATGTTCAGGATAAGGAATCAGTTTCCTTCTTCAACAACTTCAGCTTCCAGAAGGAAATCTTGCATTGTTTTGTTGGCAGCCACAATCTCTACCTCCAATGTATCGCTTGTCACGTATCCATTGATGGAGGAGAATACCTTATAGGTGCCAGCCTCCAGTCCCATAATGGCATATGCGCCATCGACATTGGTAGCTCCAGAGGTGACGGGTTCTTCATTGGTGTCCAGAACAGAAATCTGTGCGTTTTCCAAAGGAACCGTTGTTTCACCGTCCATTGTGGCCACAATTCCGCTCAAGGTACCTGCAGTGGATAGATTGCTGGCCTTGATCACGGGTTTAAAGTTGAACCCGGTGATGCCATCCACACTGTTGATGCTTCCCTTGGCAACAAAGGATCGACTAACATCGAAATCAAGTAGTAGATCACTGCTCAGACCTCCCGCAACGGTCAGTCCTGGGTCTATGAAGATTTTGATGCCAGTTTGCTCGCCACTGGGAACAGTAAGGTCGAAGCTTCTTTCATCGGTCAGGACCACGTTCACACCTCTTACATATACCCTGACAAGGTCATACGTGCCGACCGGTACTTCCACATCGGCCAATTCTTCTGTGACACCATTGGTGAGGTCCAAAAGGTTCACAGTAATTTCTTCTTCCATAAGGGTGACAAAAGAGGACTCACTATCATCGTCGTCCATTTCATCGTCATCATCATCGCCTGCCAATCTTGCATCTACCTTAAAGATGGTAACATTCGCTTCGGCGACCAAATCAAATGGAAAAGGGGCATCTGTTAACTGAATACTCAATCTGCCAGTGGCATCACCATTGTTTCCATTGTTGTCGTCATCAGAGCAACCAATGAACATCAAAAAAGCCAAGCTAAATACAATAGAAAAGATCTTTGTTCTCATAATATGGGGTTTGTTAAACATATGTTATATACGGAGGGGAATGGGAAATCGATGTCCGTTGCTGGGTTTTTCGATGAAATGCAATCTTCCAAAAACAGTTCATCCCCAAAAAAATACAGTTCGGTAAACCTTCTTTTCCATACAGGTTTGGCTGATGCACTTTTGTGGCACGATAATCACAAATAATCAATAATGGATACCCGATACGGGAATCAAAAAACGACAGTCATGAGAAAACTAACTTCTTTATTTGTATTTCTAACCATTTTAACGGCCAGCGCGCAGGACCGATACACCCAAGGAATGGAAAAGGCCTTCCAATTGTGGGAGAGCGGAAAAACGGGGGAGGCCTCCAATCTCTTTGAGCGGATAGCCACCGCAGAACCCGACAATTGGTTGCCCTATTATTATGCTTCACAGGTCAACACGGTCATCTCTTTTGGCGAAAAGGATGAGAAAAAGTTGACCGTGCAGTTGGAAAAGGCCAAGGAATTCTTGGACGTGGCAAAGGCCATATCGCCGGACAACCCGGAGATCCTGATTCAGGAGGCGCTCATCAATACGGCGTGGATCGCTTTTGATGGTGCCACCTACGGGATGACGCTGTCCCAAAAGAATGTCCAACTGTACCAAACGGCAATGGAATTGGCCCCGGACAACCCTAGGGTCATCCTGTCAAAGGCCGAATGGGACATGGGTGCGGCCCGCTATTTTGGAAAGGATACGGCCCCCTATTGCAAGGATGTGGAAAAGGCGTTGGAACTTTTTGCTACCTTTAAATCCGAAACCCCGTTTTACCCTTCTTGGGGCAAGGAAAGGGCAGAGGAGGTTTTGGCAAGTTGTAAATAAGATCGGATGAAACTCTTTTTCAGGGAACTTTTCAAATCCATTTTAGTGGGGATGGCCATTTATGTGGTCCTCCTCATTATCTATTTTGTGAATGGATGGGATTTTAGTGCAGGGCAACTTTGGGACGATTTTTTGGAGACCATGCTCTTTTCCATCATCATCTACCTCTGCAATGCTACTTCCTTCATCCTTTTGATGCGGAAATACGACAAGGAACTGTTCACCCGCAAGTATATCGGTTATGGATTGGCGGGGAACGTAGCGGCCTCCATCTTTGGTATTTTTCTTTCCCGATTGGCATTGCAGGTGTTGGTCCAAAAAGTTCCGCTGGATCAATTCCTCTTGGGGGAACGCCCACAATACTATTTCACATCCTTCTTGATTTCCATGGTCGTGGCAAGCCTGTTCTATGCTGCCTACTACTACAAATACTACAAAGAGAAGCAGGTTAAGGAACAAAAGATCATTGCGGGCACGGCCTCGGCACGTTTTGATGCGCTCAAGAACCAATTGGACCCCCATTTCTTGTTCAATAGCCTCAATGTGCTCACAAGTTTAATAGAGGAAGACCCCGTACAGGCCCAAAAGTTCACCACATCGCTTTCCAAAGTGTACCGATATGTTCTGGAGCAGAAGAACAAGGATTTGGTGACGGTGGATGAAGAGCTGAGTTTTGCCAAGACCTATGTGGGGCTGCTGAAGATGCGTTTTGAGGACAGTATTGTCTTTGATATTCCTGAAAAGTGCTCTGTGCCCGATGCGAAAATCGTCCCATTGTCATTACAGCTCCTTTTGGAAAATGCGGTAAAGCACAATGTGGTCAAGGCCTCCAGGCCGTTGCACATCAAGGTGTACGAAAAGGGATCTATGTTGGTGGTGAGCAACAACCTTCAGGAAAAACAAGTGGTGAACAAAAGCAGCGGGGTGGGGTTGCAGAACATCAAGCAACGCTACAACATTTTGAGCGACCGCGGGGTGGTCATCAACAAAACGGTGTCGGACTTCAGTGTGGAATTGCCCATGCTGACACAGGAATTCTCCGTGGTCGAGACCCAGCAAAGCTATATTGAGGAAAAACGCTACATCAAGGCCAAGGAACGGGTAAAGGCCATCAAGGACTTTTATGGAAACCTGACCGCATACTGCATCGTGATCCCCTTTCTGTGGTGGCTCAACTCCAGGACGACGGATTTCCTCTGGGCCATCTTCCCGACCTTGGGGTGGGGCTTTGGTGTGCTGATGCACGGCATGGAAGCCTTTGGCTATAACCCGCTTTGGGGCAAGCGATGGGAGGAGCGAAAAATCAGGGAACTCATGGAAAAGGATGATTTTTGATGGAGGGTCTGGGCTGAGGTAATTTTCAAGCTCAAGCTCAAGTTCAGGTCCAAGTTCAAGCTCAAACTCAAGCTCGTTTCTTCCAATTTTGTATATACCCCAAACCCTAAACCCTAAACCCTAAACCCTAAACCCTAAACCCTAAACCCCACAATTCATCCCCCAAAAACAACAGTTCAAGAAACTACTTTTTCCCTGCTCACAGTGTATTGCGAATTTTACAGTGTAATCAAAAAACAATCGAACAATGGAAGATGTAAAACAATACAGTTACGACAGGGCCAAGAGGCGAGTGGAGGACCTCAAATCCTTTTACTACAGTTTGGTGGGCTTTTGCCTGGTAATCCCTTTTTTGTGGTGGCTCAACTCCAGAACAACGGATTTTCTCTGGGCCATTTTTCCAACAGTAGGCTGGGGAATAGGGCTTGTGAGCCTATGGATGACCTCCCACGGCTACAACCCCATTTTTGGAAAAGAATGGGAAGAGCGTAAGATCAAGGAATTCATGGACAACAAAGAATTTTAACAATGAGTATATTTAACTGTCACATTCCGTTAAAAAACAACACTATGGAAAATTTTGACAAACAGAGCAAATACATCAGGGCCAAGGAAAGGGTGGACGAACTTAAAAAGTTCTATGGCAACGTTTTCTCCTATGTTGTGGTGATATCCGGGCTGGCACTGGTCAACTACCTCACCACCGGATTTGGATACATGTGGTTTCTTTGGGCCGCATTTGGCTGGGGCATCGGAATCATTTTCCACGCCCTGAAGACCTTCAATCTCAACCCATTTTTTGGAAAACAATGGGAACAGCGTAAGATCGAGGAATTTATGAACGAAGATGACGAAACCAAAAAATGGAATTGATCATGGAAGATATCAAAACAGACAAGTACAAACGCGCCAAGAAGCGGGTAGAGGAACTCAAGGGGTTTTATATCCACTTGGCCATCTATGTGGTGATCAATGCGTTTATTTTGGTGAATGTGTATCTTAGAACGGACGATTTTTGGCAATGGCCCCATTTCGTCACCCTGTTCTCTTGGGGATTGGGTATGGCGTTCCACGGTGTGTATGTGTTTGGTTTCAATCCGTTGCTCGGTAAAAATTGGGAACAGCGCATGATCCAGAAGTACATGGACGAGGACAAAAAAGAAATGGACAAATACAAATGACCATGGACCAAAACGGAACAAGCCTTGAAAGGGCCAACAAGCGGATCAAGGAGCTGAAGGGCTTTTACAGGCACATACTGATCTTTGTCGTGGTGAATGGGTTTTTGCTCCTGCTCCAAAGCGGGCTGTTGCATCCCTTCATGCCGGAAGGTTTCCCGGCAGAACCTTATTATTTTGATTGGGTCAATGGAAACATTGCCACATGGGGACTTATATTGGTCGTGCACGCCATAATTGTGTATCGCTGGAAATTCTCGTTCTTCAAAAGATGGGAGGAACGTCAGATCCAGAAATATATGGAAGAGGACAAAAACGAAATGGACAGGTATAGATGAGCGGGCCTTGCTCCCAATGAATAAATAGAAAGATTTCAAAAACCTTACAACCAAAACCGAACGAAAATGAACGTGATCATCATTGAGGATGAAAAACCGGCCGCAAGAAGGTTGGCCAGATTATTGGCAGACTTGGACCTGGAAGTTTCCACCATGTTGCATTCGGTGGATGAATCCATTGAGTGGTTCCAAAACAACCCCCACCCCGATCTTATCTTTTTGGATATCCAATTGTCCGATGGTCTTTCCTTCGAGATTTTTGATGTGGTCGATGTGAAAAGTGCCATCATTTTCACCACCGCTTATGATGAATATGCGCTTCAGGCATTCAAGCTGAACAGCATCGATTATTTATTGAAGCCCATAGATGATGAAGAGCTGGAAAGTGCCGTGAAAAAGTACAAGAATTTCAAGCCGGAAAGCAGGAAGATTTCTGTCGATTTCAACGACATTAAAAACCTATTGGTGAACCCCCTCGAACGGGAATACAAAAAACGGTTTACCGTGAAAGTGGGGCAGCACCTCAAGATCATCAATGCCGATGAGGTGGAATGTTTTTATAGTGAGAACAAGGGTACCTATGCGGCCACTTCGGACGGTAGAAATTATCTTTTGGACACCACTTTGGAGCAGTTGGAGGAGGAGCTCTCGCCAAAAGTTTTTTTCCGGATAAGCCGCAAGTTTTATGTCAATATCAACCACATCGGAGACATCATTTCCTATACCAATTCAAGGCTCCAGATCAAGTTGAAGCGCTTCAATGAGCAAGAAATCATCGTGAGCAGGGAGCGGGTGAAGGACTTCAAGTTATGGTTGGAATAATATGGTATAAAAATTTGATTACCAAAAAATTGAATATATTTAAAAAGTCACTATAAATTTTCCTTATAGTGGCTTTTTTACTGAAAAAAGGTCAATTTTCATCAATCCTGTTGTCATCAAAAGCAGAGGGGAGCAACTTGGGAATCAGCTTGATGAAAATGGGCAAAAGAACCGCTCCACCGGGCAGCATAAAAATGGCCAATGACGGAATACTTTTAAAAATATCCACCAACTGCTCCTGCACTTTTTTCTTCTCTTCCTCACTCAGATCCTTGATGGTGGATTTGGACAAAAGTGATACCAGTTCCCGACTTTGGGCCAACTCTTTTTTGAGCCTTTTGCTGTTCCTCAAAATAAGTTTGCTCACATTTTTTGACATCCCTTCGTAGAACTGTACGGCCAAATTTTTGTCGTTTAGATAAGGAACTTTTTCCCTGTTCCTTTCAAAGAAATGTTTGACAAATTCCAGCTCCAATTTTACCGCTTCGTCGGACTTGCCCAAGTCCTTTCCAAGTCCAAAAATGTAATCGGATTCTGTGTAGTCAAGTGACTTGTCTTCCCAAATCGTCAAGCAGGCCATGTCCAAAAAATAATCCTTTTCAAACTGGGAGAAATTATTGTCCAGAAGGTCGAGATAGGAACCGTCGAATTTCGTTTCACCAAGATTGACATAGGTGAGGGAAGAGGCCAAAAGTTGGATGAGCTTGGCATCGTTGGCATTGGTCTCTTTGGAATTGAGGGCGTGGTAGGCAATGTTGATGGTGACGTATTCCAGAAGTTGCGCATGCCTTTTTACATTGGCCTTCCCATTCAGATAGACCATAAAGATGAGCACATCCACATAGAGCAAGGAGTTGGTTAGGCTGTTCCCAAAGGCACGGTTGAAGGCGTTGCCCCCCAAATATATCCGGGAGTCGATGAGTTTTTCAAGCTGCGACTCGGTTTTGGAACCGCTGAGTATTTTATTGAGGAACGATATCCGGCCTACGTCCAAGGATTGGTAATATTCAAAAACCGTATTGACAAAATCGGTAAAGTCCGTCTTTCCTTTTTCAAAAGTATAGGTATAGTAAAGGGCGGTGAGCAGGTTGATCTTGGCAATCTCGTCCTCGCTCAAGGCATGCTCCACCTCAATAAAAGGAGCGATGTCCAAGTGGACCCCATAAACGAACCCATTCTTCTTGAGCTCCAGGTACAGGCTATCGAAATCGGAAAAACCTGCGTTCTCTTTGTTGGCAAGATGACCAAACTTGTTGATCCATCCAGAAGCAGAAGGGTTCATTCATGCATGGTTTGAGCCCCAAAGTAAAACAAATTATGGGAATTTTCAGATAGAAGGGCGAAGAGAGACATTAAAAATCCGTTAAGATTTTTTTAACATTTCCGTTCCAAACCCACTTCCACGAGGTTACGTAGGTATTGGTACAGAAAACAGGAAACGCATGCAAAATCAATAAGATCAAAATACAAAAAGGCTCTGCCTATCATGATATTCGGTGGTATCTATATGGATGGCCATCAACAGCAAGACAGGGTTGATATCACTGATTTACAACTTTCCCTTGATTGGGAAATCCTGAGTAATTGCTATGAAAAGGAGGGGGAGGGAGAAATCCCTTCCCTTTTATAAAAAACAACAACACAATATGGAAACAACCACTAAGTATCTCTCTCTGTTTTTCTTGGGTCTGCTCTTTTTTTCTTGCATCCAGGAGAAAGGGTTCAAGACAAACAGGCAGGACTATGACCCATTTTTGACGGCAAAACCGATGAAGACCACATCCAAAGATATTCAGGTCTGGGACCACCAAATCATGCAGGACAGCACACAATTGGAAAGTTTGGGAAATGTGGCCGATGAATATACCCGTCTGTTTCAGGAAACAGGGGACATCAAGCATTTGAAGAGTGCGGAGCAGTCCTTGAAAAAAGCAGTGGAGATGGCGAATGTTGAAAAAGCGGAATATCTGAGGGCTTTGGCGAAAAACTATATTTCGCAGCACCGCTTCAAGGAAGCATTGGAGTTGGCAAGCCAAGCGGTGAAAATAAAGGGCGGTGTCAATGACACCCAAAATCTCTTGTTCGATATCCATATGGAACTGGGCAATTATGGACAGGCGCAAATGTACTTGGACAGTATCCGGAACCTGTCGGATTTTGGATACCTGGTCCGTGTGGCCAAATGGAACGATCATAAAGGGGATGCGCAAGCGGCGATCCATTGTATGGAAATGGCAAGGGAGAAGGCGGAATCCTCCAAGGACAACAATCAGTTGCTCTTGTCCTACACCAACCTGGCCGATCTGTACGGACATGCGGGGCGCATTGAGGAATCTTATCAGTTCTATTTGAAAGCGTTACAGATAGACCCCCAAAATGCCGATGCAAAAAGAGGAATCGCATGGATTGTGTATTCCCACGAACGAAATGGCGAAGAGGCCCTTCGGATATTGGATTCCATCATCAAGGGAAATAAATCTCCTGAATACCATCTGCTGAAAGCGGAAATAGCCTCCTACACGAACGATGAGACACTTCGGATACAGTCTCTGGACAATTATTACAAGGGGGTGATGCAGGAAGACTATGGGCAGATGTACAACGCCCATAACGTGGGGTTCTATCTGGATATGGACGTCATGGACAGGGCATTGCAGTTGGCCAAACAGGAAGTGAGGAACAGGCCCACTCCGGAAACCTATGGTTGGCTGGCCTATAGCCTGCTGAAACGGGGAGAAAAGGAACAGGCGTTGGAATTGGTGGAAAACTATGTCGATGGACAAACCTTTGAACCTGAAATTTTGTTCTGCGTTGCTGAAATATATAAGGCAAACGGACACAAAAAGAAAGTCAAGGAAATCAAAAAAGAACTGTTGGGCGCCGTCTATGAATTGGGCCCATTGAAAGAATCGGGAATAGTGAGCCTATAAGGTATTTAAAATTTGCAACGAGTGGTTTCCAAGTTTGGACTTGGTTGTTGTTTTCAAGGGTGTTCGGCTTAGCTGGGCGCCCTTGATCAATTTTCGATGATCTCCTCCTCATCGGAAGTTTCCTCGATATCCTTTAGGATCTCTATCCCTTTTTGGATGACAAGGTTGGTGGGTATGGTCAACCTTCTCCCATCATCCGTGCGCATGAACAGGTAAAAACCACTGATGTCCTCCACGCGTCCGGTCCAGTCAAAATCCTTGTCCATGACCCTGATCCGGTCGCCCAATCGCAAGGGATGGCTAAAGAACAAGATCACACTGGCGGTCAAATTGGACAGTATGGACCACTGGGCCACAAAACCCACGCCCAAAATGGCGAGCACAGAGGACAGGAAAAGGGAAAAATCCTTCAGGTTGACGCCCCATATCAACGAAATCCCCACAAAGGCCAATAGGTAAAAAATCAAATTGCTAAGGTAGAAAATGATCTTCCGGCTGTTCATGTCGATGGAACTGCTCTTCCCGAACCTTCTAATGCCCCTTTTGGTGAAAGAGTTCAGTAACAATATGAGGGCCAGTAGGATAACCGTGAACAGAAGCTCGGTTTTAAAAGACATTGGGTCTATCATGGGGTGTTCTTGCTATTTTTGGATTAACTTATGCTCTAAACTACAAATAACCCATTTCACTTGCATCACAATGGAGACAGAATTTGAAAAAAATACATGGGTGATCAATTACTCCCTGGACAACTATGATAACCATCAATTCTCCCTGCAGGACGATATCCTACTCTCCAAAGGAGATAAGTCCATCACTTGGGTGAATACCTATGGTCTGGAATATATGGACGAGTTCAGGAAGATGGTGCTGGAAAATAATCTGGACGACTTTCTGTTACGGCTTCTCTTGAACCAAAAAATGGGCAACAAGGTGATCGAACTGGAGGAACAACTCTTTGTGGCGGCCAGGATCGTGAAGACGGAACATGATAGTTTGGAGTCCGAGCAGATGTTCTTTGTGGTGGCCAAGGATTTCATTTGGTGCATTCAGGAAAAAAGAGGCGACCATTTTGATTGGATCCGTCAACGGATCTTTGAGAACAAGGGAATCATCCGAAAAAAACGTGCGGACTATCTGTTGTTCTTCATTTTGGAAACCTTGATCACCAATTACAAGGACAAATACGAGGAAATTGTTTTGATGGAGAATACCTTGGATGTCATCCTAAAGCAGGAACCGACCCCTCAGTTCATGTTCGAGGTGGAGCAGAAGAAAGCCATGATCAACGAGTTCAAAAAGGCGTCCCTTGGACTTCGGGACATCATCATCAAACTGGAAAGAGTGGAGATGAAAGGGTTCCACAACAAGTATTTCAGCGAACTCAGGGAGCAGATCAATGGTTTGACCAACGATATCGATTCGGATATCCACGAGCTGGAGAGCCAGATCAACCTGTTTTTCAGTATCCAGGGGCACAGGTTGAACGAGGTGATGAAGACCCTGACCATTTTTTCGGTCATTTTCATACCCCTTACCTTTTTGGCCGGGATCTATGGGATGAATTTTGAAAACATTCCGGAGCTCCGATGGGCCAACGGCTACTTCATCCTTTTGGGGCTGATGCTGGTCATCACCATTGTTTCCATCATTATCTTTAAGCGAAAAAAATGGTTCTAAAGCCATAGGTTTTTTTAAATTCTTTCTTGGATCTTCTCGCCATTTCCCAGAGGGATATGCTGTCTGTTGTTCATATCCAATGACAAACATCATATATCTGCAGGGTCTCTAGGGCTAGTTTTGTCCCATCTTTAAATAACAGTACAATGAGAAAGACAATACTTTTTGCAGTGGCGGCATTGATGGGATTTTCAAACTTTGTAATGTCCCAAGACTCACCCTCGGGTGATTTTGGCAAATGGCAGTTTCGGTTGAGGGGCATTGTGGTGGCTCCGGACGAAGGTGCGGAGATTGAGGCCATAGGTGGGGACGTTTCCATTTCCACCGCTGTTGTTCCCGAATTTGACATTACCTACTTTTTTACTGAAAACTGGTCGGCGGAACTCATTTTGGGAACCACGAAGCATGATGTTGAGGCTGTTGGCACGGCTGCTGGGGATATCGATTTGGGCAGTGTCTGGCTTTTGCCGCCCACTTTGACCGGACAATACCATTTTACAGGGGGCGACTTTGTCCCTTATTTGGGTGCCGGGGTAAACCTCACTCTTTTTTACGGTGTGGATGAAGGACCTGTGGCCAATGATGTGGAATATGACACCGCTGTGGGTTTTGCACTGCAAGGCGGTTTCGATTTTATGCTGAACGACAAGTGGTTCTTGAACCTAGACATCAAAAAACTCTTTTTGAATACTACGGCCACAGTCGATGCCACCACGGCTTTGGGTGCCACTGTGGATGCTGATGTGGACATTGACCCCTGGATCTTTGGATTTGGAGTGGGCCTTAAACTATAGTTGGATTATCACGCTTTTTTTTAGGTTTGGAAGCAGTCCGGATTTTTTGGGCTGCTTTCTTTTTTGGGCAACTTTACCTGCCCACGGTTCCCAAGGTGTACAATTGTTCCAAGGTAGGGGATTCGCTTCCGCCCTCAGGCTCCAAAGTGATCCCGAATGCCTCGGACTCGTTGACGTTTTCCAACGTGAAGAGCTTGTCACCGGTAGTGGCAAAATCATCCAAAAGTCCTATGCTGGTAGGGGTGAGGGGGTCCAGTTTCAAGGACCAGACCTGATAGGTGAATCCCGTTGGGGGTTCCGGTAATCCCTGTGCGTCGATGACCACCTTGTTCTCGGACTTGTCCCAATACGCCTTGGCATAGGATTCCGGTGAAACAGCTTGACCACCTAGGGCAATCATGGTAACGTCTTGGTCTCTCAGCATTTCCAAGAATGTTTCTTGTCGGGCAGCTTCCTCCTTGATATTGGATAACGTTTCTTCCAAATCCTGTTTTTCTTGGTTCGAGACCTCTATTTCCGATTTCAGATTGTTGTTTTCGGTATAGACCCACAACAGACCGGCTGCCAGCAACAAAGAGGCGGCCCAGCCCAGATAGCTGCTCCAAGAGGTCTTCTTTTTGGATGTGGGCGGAACAAATGTGATCACATCATCCAGTTCGGCCTCGATTTTTTTGAAACCATCTGTGGGCAAACCAGGGGAAGTGGTACGGGAGAGTTTCAGAATGGCGGCCTCAATGGCCTCAATTTCCATCTTTATCTCTGGATATTGTTCCGCATACCGATGTACCTCCAAGTTTTGTTCCGGGGTAAGTGCCCCCGCAACATAGAGTTCCAAAATACCTGACGCTATGTACTTTTCAACTTCCATGACTTATGCCATATTCTTCCGTATCTCGGAAATACAGCTCCTAATACGTGTTTTTATGGTACCCACAGGCGTTTTGAGGTGCTCTGCGGCTTCCTTTTGTGTATATCCTTTGAAATAAAGCAAGTCTATCAGCAAGATGCATTTATCCTTCAGTCCTTTCAATAGGGACATCAGGCCAATGGTATCCACTTTATCGTTCAGATCCTCACTGTTTTCATAGATACCTACGAGAGATTCAACAGAGAGGTTTTTCTTTTGATTTTTATGGCTTTTTGAGCGCAGTTCATCGATCGCGGCATTTCTGGCGATGTTCAATATCCATGTAAAAAAGCGTCCTTTGGAGGTGTCGTATTGGTCGGATTTGGTCCAGATCTTGACAAACACATCCTGGCAAAGTTCCTGTGAGCGTTCAGGATTTTTGAGGATGACATTGATGGCCCCACATAGATTTTCCGCATACATATTGTACAGTGCTTCAAAAGCAGCTCTATCCTTATTTTGAAATCGTTCTATGAGGTTGTCCAATTGCATAGCCTATGGCTAAAGATATGAAAAGTAAGTGATGTCCAAGTTATCCGATGTTGATTCCTTTCATCACCAATACTTTCCATTCGGGGTGCCTTTGGAGGTACTTGGCCACAAAGGGGCATAAGGGGATCAGGGTCCAATCCTGTTCCTTGATATGTTCCAAGGTCTGTTTGATGAGTTCCGATCCAATGCCTTGTCCTTCATAACCTTCGGGAACTTCGGTATGGGTAAGGTATATTTTTTCCTGCGCTTTGATGTATTCGATTTTTGCAATGTCGCCATTCTCCAGTTCAAACTGGAACCGTTTGGCGGCCTCGTTGTCCACGAGTTGGTGTTTCTTTTCCATACAGTGTTGGTGGGTTTGTCAGTGATAGCTCAGCGCACCCGATGGGCATTTTGAGATTTGGTGTTTCAGTTCGTCGGTGGTGGCGTTTTCAACTTTTATCCACGGTCTTTCTTTGGGGTTATAGACCTTGGGCAACAGTTTCACGCATACTCCTGCATGTTGGCATAGTTCGGGCTTCCACACTACCGATATTTCCCCATTGGGGTATTCTTTTACATTGTCCATGGTCCGGTGCTTTTAAGTGAACAAAAAAAGAGGCTGTCTAAAAAGCTGGTTCTCTGTCAGTTTGAGCGCAGTCGAGAACTTAAAACATATTGATAGTCAATTGGTTTCGACTGCGCTCAACCTGACAAAATCAAAATTTTGCTGCTTTTTAGACAGCCTCTTTATCTGTCATTTGTTATTGGATAATGCCTGCACAGGAAATCCTGGCCCCGGCATCACCGCTGGGTTGGGAAGTGTA
Source organism: Flagellimonas baculiformis (assembly GCF_033441575.1). Lineage (NCBI taxonomy): Bacteria > Pseudomonadati > Bacteroidota > Flavobacteriia > Flavobacteriales > Flavobacteriaceae > Flagellimonas > Flagellimonas baculiformis. Next base: position 105,060 of record NZ_JAUZVW010000006.1, on the reverse strand, counting down.
ATCATCCACTCCTTGGTGCACGATCACTGCCTTGCCCAAAATGTCCTTGGTCTCATCATCGCAGCCAATGCACCATTCATCGGTAGCAAAATCCACGGTGGCGTTGCCCTCCGCATCGGCCACAAAATTACCGATGTCACCTTTGTGGTAGCCATCCTCGGCTCCCCACTTGCCATGTGGCTGAAAGGTGGGGTTCCAGTGCCCTCCGGTGGATTTTCCATCCGCAGAGGAACAATCCGCTTTTTCGTGCAGGTGTATGGCGTGTTCGCCTTCCGAAAGACCGCTGAATGTGGCTTTCATCGCCACTTTACCGTTTTCCTCGGTAAAGGTGGCCTCGCCAGTTACATTGCTGTCACTCTTGGGCTCCATTTGAAAACTTATGCTCTTCGGCTCTTCCTTGACTACTTCTTCCACCGTTTCCTCGGCTTCCAAAGTGGTTTCTTCCGCTTCTTTTTTTGTTTGTTTGCAGCTAAAGGACATGACCAGTATCAGTCCCAATGCTATTGTTTGTAATTTCTTCATTGTAAGAATTTTTAGGTTCATCACTAAGTTACTCATTATTTAGGGAGCTGTCAATTATTTTGCCCATAGTATTTCTTAGGGTTTCTTTTTCTTGAAAAGACCTCTTAGATCGGGATTGTAGAACACGGCAATCTGCAAACGGTCAAACACTGCATTGGGAAACTGGTTGCGAAGGTATCCCAATTGCACACTGCTGTTCTCCGTGACATGGACCCCTACGGCTGCATAGAGTCGGTTCTGCCCAAAAAGGTCATCCTGAAGGTTGATGAACACTTCATCGTAAAAGTTCAGGAAGAAGGTATTGGTAAGGGGCAAGGTCATCTGCAGGCGATAACGGGCCCTGTGCTGTGTGTCCGTGGCATCGCCAAAATTCAAAAAACGCTGTTCCAAGCGGTAGCGGTGCTCAAAAAGAAACTCCCAGACCTTATTCTTTAGAATAAACTGTTCAAAAATCCGGTGCTCTATGCTGTTGACCTCACCCGGTATTTCCCCAAAGGAATTGTCGGTATCGATATAGCCATACCCGAAGGTGGCAATGGCATTGGGGTCGATATGGTAATTGAGCCCTGTCCGCAATAGCAATTGGTTAAAATTGCTGGTGGTCTCATAATAGCGTGCCTGCGCCTCCGTGTGTATGCTGAACTTTTCCGAAACCTTGTTGGTGCCGAAGTACATGTACCAAGCTCCCCACTCATCCTCTCCAGGCTGTTGGGCATTTGAAACCATCGATACAAACAATACGAAAAGGGGCCATACTTTTTTGATCATAAACTTCCATCTTTAATAGCTGTATCCTGTTCTTCTTTTTTCAGGTACACATCCAAAAACTCCAATATTTTGCTATATGCTTCTATTTGATTCTCTTTTTTCACGAATCCATGCCCTTCGTCCTCAAAGAGCACATACTCCACGGGCACGCCATTTTTTCGGACCCCGGCCACTATTTCATCGGATTCGACCTGGAGCACCCTTGGGTCTTGGGAACCTTGGAGCACAATGAGCGGTTTGGTCACCTTGTCCGTGTGGAAAAGCGGGGAAATCTGCTTCAACCGAACGGAATCCGCACTGTAGGGATCTCCCAATTCCTTGTAGAGGGCATCTTTGAAGGATTCCCACCATGGCGGAATGCTTTTCAGGGTCCTCATCCAGTTGGTCACCCCGAACAGGTTCACGCCCACATCAAACTCTTCCGGTGCATAGGTGAGGGCCGCCATGGTCATGTAACCGCCATAGGATCCGCCGATGATACCGATTTTCTCGCCATCGATGCCCGGTTGTTGGGCCAGCCAATTTTTGCCCTCCACACAATCCTTGAGGTCTTTGTCGCCATGGTTGAGGTCGTCCATTTGGTAGAACGTTTTTCCATATCCACTGCTTCCACGGTTGTTCACGGCCAATACGGCATAGCCATGGTTGACCAAATACTGGATGAAGGCACTGAAGTTTTGGCGCGATTGCCCGCCCGGACCACCGTGTACCCAAACCAAAGCTGGGACCGGGTTTTCTTCGGAAGCTTGATGGGGTTTGTAATAGATGGCCGGAATTTCCACCCCATCAAAGGATTTGTAACGGATCACCTCTGCTTTGACGAGGTCCCGCCCCTGTATTTCAGGATTGAGGACATTCGTAAGCTGTTTCTGTTCCTTGGTCTCCAAGTTGTACACATAGAGGTTGGAGGGGGTATGCGAGCCACCTGCATAGAAGCGCATCAGCTTTTCATCATCGGAAAAGGCCACACTGGTGACCTCCATGTTCTCAATCTTGGGAAGTTCTATGTTTTTTCCCGTGGCCACTTCCATCACCTCGATGGTGTTTTTGGCGTCCTCGTTGATGTAGGTTACCTGATATGTGCCGTTATCCGTAAAACCCATTCCGACAATGTCCCAATCCCGTGCCATGGCCTTTTCATAGGAACCATCGTCCAGTTTGTACTTCATCAAATAGGAAAATTCACTGCCATCATCGGTGGTGTAGTAGAAAGCACTGCCATCGGGCGAGAAATCCTGTCCGCTGTTGCCACTCTGGTTTTTGTTGATCTTGACAAGTTCCTTGGTTTCCAGATTGTACAGGAACAGGTCACTGTCGTTGGTGTTGATGGATTTGCTGAGTGCCACATATTTTTCATCGGGTGAAATGACATTGATGTCATACCCATCGTCGTTTTGATAGATCAGTGTAGGGGTCATGGTCTCCAAATCCATCTCATAGAGGTCCATGAACCGATTGTCCCTTTTGTTGGAGGCATAGAAAAAGGAGGCGTCGTCGGTTGCCCAATCGTAGAACAATGACCGTGCGCCTTCATCCGGGGTCAGGTCTTTGTGATTGCCATCCGTCTCCCGCATATAGATGTGGTAGATCTCATCGCCATTGTTGTCCATTCGGAACAGCATTCGCTCATCTTTTGGAAAATAGGAAATGGAAAACACGGACGAACTGTCGGATTGGGTCACGGGCATCATATCCCCGCCCGAAGTTGGGATGGTGTACATGTTGTAGATACCGGAACGGTTGCTCGAAATCAGCAATTTACTGTTGTCAGGGGAGAAACTTCCTCCGCCGATGGCCTCATTGTCCATCATCTGGGCAATGGTGTAGGTCTGCATGGTTTCCGCTATGGACGGTTCTTTCTTTTCTTCCTTGCAGGCCCAGACCAGGGACACAAGGGCAATCATCATGATTTTTTTCATTTTGCTTCAGTTGATTTTGTTGGAAAAAAGGAAAATTGACCTGAAAATATCAGTATGGGGGAGCGTGGTTCTCATTCTACGGGTTGTTTAAGCCGTCTAAAGATACCAAAAACACCGACCAGATTTCTTAAAAACATGTTAACGGAGTCCCGATCACAGGTGGTCAATCCATCACGGCGCTGTCCAAAAGCTGCTGTAACTGCTCTTTGGAAAATACTTGGGTCCCTTTGACTACCGAATACAGTTTTTGGGTCTGGGTGATGTCTTCCAACGGATTTCCTTCCAAAATGACTATATCGGAGACTTTTCCTTCGGAAATGCCACCATAATCTTCGGTCTGTTTCAAAAATTGGGGGCCATGGTAGGCGGAGGTACGCAAGGCATCCAATGGGGAAATACCATTGGCCACCATGGCTTCAAGTTCCTTGTGCAGGGAAACCCCAGGATAAACATAGGAGTTGAAGGCACCACAATCCGAGCCTGCCAACATGGACACACCGGCCGTATTGAGGGATTTGGCCAATTCCCCGAAAAAAGTGTCCAGCTGTTTTCGGTTCTCCCGTGCTTCCTTGGAGGCATTCAGGGCACCTCTAATCCTTCCTTCATAGGTTTTGATGATGCCTTTGCCCATGTATTTCAAGTAAGGGTCGTCGGAATGGTCCACTTCAGCCAAATAACTCAAGGTCTTTCCAATATGGAGGGTAGGCACCACAAAAACATCGTTCTCTTTCAACTGGGTGAATGTCTTTTGAGCGGTACTGTCCGCGTAGGCACCCATAAGGGCGGGCATGGCACTCCAAAAGCCCATTTCGCCGTTTTTCAATTTTTCGGTGACCTCCACCTCGTTGCTGGCGCATCCCTTCATGATGTAGTACAGGTGCTCGATGCCGTCCATCCCAGCTTCGATGGTCTCGTCCAAGGTTACGGTAAAAGGCATGTGCCCTGATACGACCAGACCTCTCTCTTCGGCCCCTGCTATGGATTTGAGGTAGTTTTCCGCAGAAATCCTGCTGTCGTAGAGTTTTACAAAATCCACTTGCAATTTTTCCAAGGAATCCAAGGCATTTTCCACATCTTCCCCAGATTCGACCTCCAGGGAACCTGCCCAAGTGGAATTGGGACCGTCAATTTTGGGGCCAGCGGTGAAAATGGTGGGGCCTATGAGTTTTTCTTCAGCAATCTGCGATTTCCAATCCATAACGGAAGGGGTAAGGTCGCCCCCGGCATCACGCACTGTGGTGATACCATTGGCAATGAAGAGTTTTAAGAAGTTCTTGTTGTTGGCAATCAGTGAATCACCGCCCCTCAAATGGATATGGTTGTCCCAAAAACCGGGCAATACGTATTTTCCTGTGGCATCGATGGTGGAATCTGCTTCAAAGGTCTGCCCGCTTTTGGCCGTTTTGATGGCTTTGATTTTGCCGTTCAAAATGTAAATGTCCTGCAGCTCGACTTTTCCCGTTTCCAGATGGATGACATTGGCATTGGTGATGGCCAGGTCCACTTTTTCCTTGGTCTCGGTCTGGCAGGCGGTCAATAATAGGGTCAAAAGGGCAAAACAATAAGGGATGGGGTTGGTTTTCATGGTTTCATTGGTTTCTGTACTTGATATTTTTGGCGGAGAATTCCACAATTTCCTGGATTCGTTTTTCCCGTGTTTCTTCCCGTTTGGCCTGGTTCAGCCAATAGAGATAGCTTTTTTGTTGGCCAGGGGTAAAACCTTGGAAGTTGGTGAAAGCCTTCTTGTTTTTGTTGAATGCTTTTTGGAGGTCTTGCGGGACCACACCGTTCTCCACATCGTCCAACTCCGCCCAGGAACCATTTTCCTTGGCCAGTTCAATGGCTTCCAGACCACTTTGGTGCAGCAACCCATTGGTTTCCAGTTCCTTGATGTGGCCCTTGTTCACTTTGCTCCACGTACTCTTGGGCTTTCTGGGGCAAAAGTACTGTCTTCGTTTCCCGTCCCCAAGGCTTTTCACGGTGCTGTCGATCCACCCATAACAAAGTGCGACCCTCACGGCTTCTTCCCATCGCATGCTTTCCTTGTGGTGGTCCACTTTATAGAAGATAAGATAGACCCCGGTATTGGTGGAATGGTTCTCATGTAGCCATTCGCGCCACTCGGCATCATTTTTAAAGTAATGTTCAGGGTGTTTTTCCAAATCAGACTTTTTGGGTCTCTATATAAAAATTGACATCAAACTTCAGTTCGGAGCCGTCCATGGGTTCCGTTTTCCATTCCGCACTCGGGAACAGCCATTTTTCGGTGCCATCGACAAAAACACGGACAGGCATGTCAAAATCTTCCACCACATCCACATACCGATACTTGATGGAACCATTTTCCAACTGATATTCCAATGTGGGTATCATGGTGGTGCGCAGGTACTGGTTGAAAAATGCCGAGAGGTCTTTCCCTGTTTTTTTACTCAAGTAGTCCTCAATCTGTTGGCTGGTCACCGTTTGATGGTAAAAGTCCTTGTTGAGTCCGCGAAGGATCTGTCGCCATTGCTCATCATCTTCCACCAATTGGCGCAAGGTATGCAGGATATTGGCCCCTTTGTAGTACATGTCGCCAGAGCCTCCCTGATTGACGTCATAAGGGCCAATGATCGGTCGGTCATTTTGAATGTTGGCACGTGTGCCAATGACATATTCAGCCGATGCTTTTTTGCCAAAATGATAGTCCAGGTAAAGGTTTTCGGAATAGGCAGTAAAACCTTCGTGCACCCACATGTCCGCAATGTCCTTGTAGGTGATATTGTTGGCAAACCATTCATGTCCTGCTTCGTGGATGATGATGAAATCGAACTGAAGCCCCCAGCCCGTGCCGGAAAGATCGCGTCCTAAATACCCGTTTTCATATTTATTTCCATACGTAACGGAGCTTTGGTGCTCCATCCCCAGATAAGGCACTTCTACCAGTTTGAAGCCGTCTTCATAGAAAGGGTAGGGGCCAAACCAATGTTCAAAAGCCTGGAGCATCATGGGGGTCTGGACAAACTGCTTTTTGGCTTTCTCCAGATTTTCGGGCAGTACATAATAATCCAGTTTCAAAGGTCCATTCTCACCTTCATAGGCTTCGTCAAAATGCACATAGTTTCCAATATTTACATTTACACCATAGTTGTTGATGGGATTTTTCACCACCCAGTGGTAGGTCTTGAAATCGCCCTCCTCCTCAACACGCTCCAGTTGCCCGTTGGAAACATCCATCAGGTCCTTGGGAACGGTCACACTGATGCGCATGCTGTCCACTTCGTCGTACATATGGTCCTTGTTGGGCCACCAGACACTGGCTCCCAGACCTTGGCAGGAAGTTGCCACGAACGGATGACCGTTCTCATCCTGTTTCCAGGAAAAACCACCGTCCCATGGGGCCCTTACAGCTTCCCTTGGATGACCCGAATATTCAATTTTAAGCTCATTGAATTCACCGGGCACCTGTTTTTTCTTCAGTTTGATGAAATGCGCATTGCCCTCGGAGGTGAATTTCAATTTTTTTCCATCTTGGGTGATGGAAGTAATCTGCATGGGCTGCTGAAGGTCTATCTGAAGCACTTCGGCCTCTTTCAACACTTTGTATCTGACCACATTGTGGCCCGAAATGAATTTTTCGGAAGGCTCCACCTTTACATTCAGATCATAATGGTTGAGGTCCCACCACTCGCGTTCGGGGGTTATGCTTCCCCTAAGGGTATCCTGTCTGGTGAAATTTTGGGCAGACGCCATGCTCAATCCCATAAGAAAAAGGGATGCGAATAAAAAATGCTTCATATTTGTTATCAATGCTTATGTACTATTATCTGAACACTTTGTTGGGGAAAACCACAGGGCTTTCATGTCCGTCTTTCCCAACGGCCGCTACCCCAAAGAAGTAATTGTCGATCACAATTCCTTCCAACGTATGCTCGGTCACATTTTCCACATACCTGTAATTGTCCCAAGTGGGGGAGGTGGTATCCCTCCAATAAATTTTATATCCGACGGCACCGTCCACCTTGCTCCATCTCAATTTGGCATTGGGCTCCACAATTCCGCCGATTTCCACGGTCTCAGGTGCTGGAGGGGCCCAAGCGATGGATGCGAGGTTGATTGCATTAACGGCGGTTAGTTTTTTGGCATAGTCAAAATTCACATGTTCCAATACATCGCCATAGGCGATACCATCTTCCACCCGGATATCTTGATGTTGTTGGGTATAGTTTTCATGGGCTTCCATGATTCGAATACCAGCATATCCGGCATCGTTGAAGGGTCTGTGGTGCCCACCACGCCCAAAGCGGTCCAAGCGATAGATCATCATGGGGTTCATTTCGGGCATATAGGTCTTGGTGGTTTGGTACACATAGCGGGCCAATTGGCGGGAAATCCCATCTACTTCGCCACCATAGAACCGCCTGGCATTTCTTTGCTGTTCGGTCTCTGTGGGAGGTACGGGTTCGGAGAAAATCCTAAAATCCCGGTTGCTGACCACACCATCCACTCCAGTGATGTTGCCGATCATGTCATTGTTGAGGATACCCACAATGTCCCAGCCTTTTTCCTTGGCATGGGCGGCCAATCCTTTTCCGCCATAAAGACCCTGTTCTTCGCCCGATAGCCCCACATAGATGACGCTACTTTCAAATTGATATTTGGAAAGGACACGGGCCGCTTCAATGGTGCCCGCCATGCCACTGGCATTGTCGTTGGCCCCTGGGGAATCCGAAGTGAAATCGGCAGGATCACTGACACGCGAATCGATGTCACCGCTCATGATAATAAAACGGTTGGGGTATTTGGTGCCTCTTTGAATCGCCACCACATTCACCACCCAAACATCGTGCACGATTCGGGCATTGTCTCCTTTTTTTACCAAATCTTTTTGGTAGAAAACTTCCAAGCAGCCATTGCAATCGGAGGAAATTTGATCAAATTCTGATTTTATCCATCGTCTGGCGGCCCCGATGCCCCGGGTCTGGGAAACGGTGTCGCTCAGGGTGTGCCTTGTACCAAAATTGGCCAGGGTGGTCACATCTTTTTCAATCCTCTCCGCCGATACCGAATTGATGATGTCATAGATCCGAAGATCGGTTTGGGCAAAACCCAAGGTTGTAAAGAGTAAGAGAAGTGTAGTGGAGATATGTTTCATGATGTAGAGGTTGGTTTTAAATTGGGAAACTATTAAAAATTATTGGATGAAGGTTACTTTTGAGATCTTTCCATTTTCCAGTTCATAAATGGCCACGGCGGATAGGGTGGTTCCATTGGCCGTTACGGACTCTTCGTCTATCACCTTGTTGCCGATTACCATCCTGTTCTTGATGGTGCAGTGCAGATCGGGAGTGTTTTCAAAGAAAGTCGTGTACTGTGCGGTCATTGGCTTTTTTCCCTCGGACAGCAATTTATCCGGGTGCATGTACAATTTGACGTTGTCCGAATAAGTGTCCATAAAAGCATCGATGTCCCGTGCATTGTAGGCATCCAATTGTTCCTGGACAATGGTTTCCGCATCGGCAGTGGGCCGGTCCGGAAAAATAAAGGTCATGGAGGCGATAAGGCCGTTCTTCACCTCGTACAGCGCCACTTGATGCCCTTGTCTGCCATCCACCAACGTGATCTCCTCATCGATAACGGTATTGCCGATGACGATGCGCTTGACCACTTCCACGCTCGATTGTTTGGTATTGGCGAAAAAGCGTTCGTAATTTTCGGCCATCTTGGTTTTTCCAATATACATGGTTTCATGGGGAAACCGTTGTGCCAGGACGTTGTCCGAGTAACAGGAAAGAAAACCTTCCAGATTTTCTTTATTGAATGTTTCGACTTGTTTTTGGACAATGTTGGCCGGAGATTCATCGGACACAAAGGCCAATCGCGTTTTATCTTGATTTACGGCAATACGGCTGATGTTGTTGATCTCCTCTTGAGGAAAAGTCATGACAGGCTCCCAATCCCCACCAGAGGCGATATCCCACGTCAGCAATGTTTTTCCGGCCCCTGTGATGATGGTGCTTGCATCGACCCAGCAAATATCTTCCTCATTTTTGTACGTATCCGTGAATTTCTTCGTCACACCGGATGTAGGGTCTAGGGACAGTATGCTCCAGTTTTGACTCCCCTTGCTTATGAAACTGATGAGTTCGGTATCTGGAATTTTATGGAGCGACCTGCCCACATTTCGTTGTACGGTGCGAGTGGTGTTTTTTTCTAAATCGATGACCACCAGGTCCATACGATTTTCTACCAAGGCCGTGGCCACAAGGATATGGTCGTTGAACCAGACATGGTATCCAATCTTTAGATTGGTGATGGGAGTCGAGTCGCCCGTTTTCAGGTCGTATTCATACAAACGCTGCAGTCCGTCCAAATCCAAACGGATGGCAGAGATGGCATTTTTGTCAGGAATTTTGAGAGGGGAATATTCGCTTCCGGTAGGGGTGTTGGTCAGCCAGGAAGTGGTACTGCCCAAGTTGATGTTGAACCGTAGCACATCCGTCTGTCCTTCCCTCGTGGAAGAGAACAAGACGGTATCATCGTCCCAAAAGGAAGGTTGGTTGTCGTACCCCTCATTATTGGATATGTTCTTCGGGTTGGATAATACTGGCTCTCCATTTTTCAGGGCCAGGTCAAAAAGATAGATTTCCGTATTGGCCTGTGCATTCGCCAAGGCATATGTCAGAATGAAGACTGGGATAAAAAGTCTTTGGATCATGTTTGCGCAAACCGTTTTAATAGGTCCCTTACTTTTTTGGTGCTTTCCACATGGTACTTGGCCTGGGTTTTTTTGAGTCCCACTTTCACTGTGATGGCTGAATGTGGGAGTTCCTGGAACATGAACTCGTCGGTCCAGTCATCCCCGATGGCAAAGACAAAGTCATAGTTGTCCTCGCCCATCATACGGACTGCGGCCCTTCCCTTGTTCACATTGCTGCTCTTCACTTCCATGACCTTGTTGCCATTGAGCACGCTAATATCGTCATTACCGATGAGACTTCTCAGCACCGTATTCAATTCCGTGGCCCTTTTTTCGCCAAAATCAGGATCCGTGTTCCTGTAATGCCATGCCAGGGAATAATTCTTTTCCTCGATAAAGGAACCGGGGGTCCTGTCCACAAAAGATTCCAGAACCGGGCGTATTTTTCCCATCCAGTCCCCTTTGACCTGCTCCAGCATTTTAAAATCCTCCCCTTTTTTTGATATCCACACCCCATGCTCTACGATCATGTTGTATTTTTTGGGAAGGAACCACCTACCAAAGGTTTGTTTGTCCCTGCCGCTGATTAAGAACAAGGTGGTGTTTTCCTGTTCCTGAAGTTGGTCCAACAATTTATAGAGTTCTTCGTCGGGGGAAGCTTGTTGGGGGTCTTTGTGGAATCCGGCCAGTGTACCGTCATAATCTAGGAACAATAGCCGTTTTTTTGCCTTGGAATATTGGTCCACAATGCTGGAAAGGATTTCTTTGGACATTTTTTCGGAGACAAAGGCCCTTCCCAAATCCCTTTTCTCGTTCAGGGCGTTCATGAACTCATTGGCCCACACTTCGACATTGTAGCGCTCCAATCGGTTTTGGAGAAAGGTATTCCGATTGACCTGTTCCTCCTTGGACATGTTGATGGCTTGTTGCAGAGTATTTGCCTGCTCCTCAAAATTATTGGGGTTGATGAGGAGGGCCTCGTTCATTTCATTGGCAGACCCGGCCATTTCACTCAAGATCAACACCCCGGTCTTGTCCGTTCGCGTGGCGATGTATTCCTTGGCCACGAGGTTCATTCCGTCCCTTAGCGGCGTGAGCCAGGCAATGTCGCTGGTGGTATAAAGGTCGATCAGGTTCTCGAAGGGCAACGAGCGGTAGAAGTACCATATCGGTGTCCAATTGATTGTGGAAAGCTCTCCATTGATCCTACCTACCAATTCATCAATTTCTTTTTTGAGCAATTGGTATTGGGGCACATTGGACCTTGAGGGAACGGCAAGGATGATCAAGCGGACCTTTTCTTGGTATTGTGGGTATTTTTTCAAAAAATACTCGAAGGCATTGAGGCGCTTCGCGATTCCTTTGCTGTAATCCAAACGGTCTATGGAAAGGATCAGTTTGGTATCGGGGGCAGAGGCCCTGTGGCTGTCCAACCGTAGTTGGAAATCGCTTCGCTCTTCATTGTATTTTTGCTCGTGTGCAAGGGCCGCATCATGGAATTTTTTATAATCGATGCCCATGGGGAAGGAATCCACTTTAATGGCCCTGTTGTCCATATAGATTTCGTTGAAGCTCACCTCCAGTCCCAACAATCTTCTCACCGAACTCAAAAAATGCCTTTCGTAGTCATAGGTGTGGAACCCGATAAGGTCCGAGCCCAATAACCCCTCCAAAATTTCCTCCCTCCAGGGCAGGGTCCTGAAGATTTCAAAGGAAGGAAAGGGAATGTGCAGAAAGAAACCGATGGAGGTGTCGGGGCGTTTTTCCCGTACCATTTGGGGAACCAACATCAATTGATAATCGTGCACCCAAATCGTGTCTCCCTCATCCGATCTTTCGATGATGGCATCGGCAAATTTTTGGTTTACAGATTTGTAGGTTTCCCAAAAATCCAGTTCAAACTCGGAATACTCCAAAAAATAATGGAACAATGGCCATATGGTCCGGTTGCTGAAGCCATAATAAAAACCATCAATGTCGTTTGCGGTCAGTTTTACCTTGGCACAGCCATTTTCCTTTAGTGCCTGGTCAATTTTCCCTTCCAGTTCGGGCGGCGTTTCCTCGTCCGTGAGCCCAGACCAACCTATCCATAGACTTTCCCCTCCACTGTGTACGGATTTCATCCCTGTGGCAAGCCCTCCAACGCTTGGAATGGCATTGATGGAGCCATTACTGATTTGCAATTGAACGGGTAGGCGATTTGAGATTATGATAGTTTTGCCCATAAAAGGAAGGTTTTTAAAAGGTTTTAAAATTAAGTTTCTTTAAATTTCGGGAAATTCGACCGCAAAAGCAATTCACACTTAACCTTTTCAGAATAATTATTGTATGGATAACTTAAATTATGGAATTATTGGCAATTGTAGAAGTGCGGCGTTGATCTCCAAAACAGGTTCTTTGGATTGGTGCTGTCTGCCCGAATTTGATTCCACCTCAGTTTTTGCCAAACTATTGGACGAGGAAAAAGGAGGTAGCTTCGGGATAGAGGCCGTTGGCAATTATCAGATAGACCAAAAATATTATAGGGACACTGCCATATTGGTCACCCATTATGCTGATGGGGACCATGTTTTCGAGGTGATGGACTTCATGCCCAGATATTTGAAAAGAAACGGAAAATACCATGCCCCACCGGAAATCATCCGATATATCAAATATATTTCAGGAAGGCCCAAACTCCGTGTGACCTATGATCCCAAATTGGAATATGCAATGGGAGAGACCTCGACCTATATCAAGGAGGATTTTGTGGCCAGTCTTACCCATCAGGAGAAATATGATACCCTTTTTCTCTACACTTCCTTTGACAAGGAGGGAGTAATAGACTCCAAAGAATTGGTTTTGGAAGAGGATGGCTATTTCCTGATCTGTTACAATGAAAAGATACTGAAGCCCACCACCATAAAAATGGGACTGGAACTGGAACGTACCAAGGTGTATTGGTTGGATTGGGTGCACAAGGCGCCGACCTATAAAAAATTCAACAATGAAATCACCAGGAGTGCCATCACCCTAAAAATGCTCACATATGATAAGACGGGGGCTGTACTTGCCGCCGCCACGACTTCCTTGCCAGAGACCATTGGCGAGGTCAGAAACTGGGACTATCGTTTTTGTTGGATAAGGGATGCCTCCATGGTGATCAAGGTGGTCTCCGAACTGGGGCACATGAACTCGGCCCGGAGGTATCTGCAGTTTATCATAGACCTGATGCCGGACAAGGATGAGAAGCTCCAGATCATGTATGGCATCAACAAGGAAAAAAAGCTTACCGAAAGAACTTTGGGGCATTTGGACGGTTATAAGGGATCCAAACCCGTGCGAGTGGGCAATGCGGCCTATAAGCAAAAACAGAACGACATTTATGGCATTTTGATGGATGTCATTTATGAGCAGTTGGTGAAATTCAGCAATGATATCGAAAATGGGGAGGAGCTTTGGAGCATCACAAAAGGTATTGTCTGGATCGTGGGCATGCACTGGAAGGAACCGGACAAGGGCATTTGGGAGTTCCGTGGTGAGGACAGACATTTCACCTTTTCCAAGGTACTGTGCTGGGTGGCTTTGGACAGGGCCATTAAGGTGGCCAAGATGTTCGGCAAGACCCGAAAAATTGAAAAATGGACGGCTTTGGAGCAGGAAATCAAGGAGGATATCCACAAAAATGCCTGGAACAGTGACATCAATGCCTTTGTGCAATCCTATGGATCGAGGCACTTGGACGCATCGGTACTGCTCATGGAATCCTATGGTTTTATCCATGCCAGGGATCCCAAGTTTGTGAGCACCGTCAGGGCCATTGAGGAAGGTCTCAGCAACGACGGTCTGTTGTACCGATACAAGAACGAGGATGATTTTGGACTCCCTTCATCATCATTCACCATTTGCACGTTTTGGTTCATCAACAGTCTGTTCAAAATTGGGGAGGAGGAAAAAGCACTGGAACACTTTGAACGTCTGCTCAGCTATAGTAACCACTTGGGCCTGTTCAGTGAGGACATCGATTTCAATTCCAAACGATTGTTGGGCAACTTCCCGCAGGCCTATTCTCATTTGGCGTTGATAGAGTGTGCCATCAACTTTTCAAAGAAAGAGAGCGAGGAACGGATCTTGGAATCCTTGGGATAAAAAAACGCCCCTAAAAGGGGCGTCCATCGAAATTTGCTTTTGGGCAATCTTCAATTAGTCAAAGGTGTACCCGTTGTCAGCGGCAACTTTGTCTGCAATTTGGGTGCGCAGTGCCACTACGTTGGGTTGGTTTGTGTATTTCGTGAAACGTTTCAGTCCCATCAGCATCATCCGTTGTTCATCTCCCTCGGCAAATGAAACAATGGCTTCTTTGCCTTTTTGGTTGATGATGTCCACGGCCCGGTACAAGTAAAGCTTGGACATGGCTATCTGTGCGGCTTGTGCCTCTTCACCAAAACGTTTTGCGTTTTTCTCGGTACGAAGGAGGGTCGATTCGACCAAATAGATTTGGATGAGGATGTCCGCAGCGGACATCAATAGCATTTGGTGTTCTTCCAAGTCAGGGCCAAATTTTTGCACGGCACTTCCGGCTACCATCAAGAATACCTTTTTCAAGCGGGCCAACAAATCCTTTTCCTCTGCAAACAGTTCGGAAAAGTCGGGCGTATCGAACGAAGGAATGCCCATCAGTTCCTCGCCCACGGCTGTGGCCGGACCCAAAAGGTCCACATGGCCTTTCATGGCTTTTTTGACCAACATGCCCACAGCGAGCATTCTATTGATTTCATTGGTGCCTTCATAGATCCTTGAGATACGGGCGTCCCTCCAAGCAGATTCCATGGGGGTATCGGCGCTAAAGCCCATTCCGCCGAAGACCTGAATGCCCTCATCGGTGGTATGTTGCACATGTTCGGAAACGGCAACCTTCAGAATGGAACATTCAATAGCGTATTCCTCGACTCCTTTCAGTTCTGCTTCTTGGTGCGGGTTGCCTTCTGCCTCCCGAATGGCAATCCTGTCCTCAATGTTCTTGGCGGCCCGGTAACAGGCGGATTCATCCACATAGGCGTTGGTGGCCATATCGGCAATTTTTGCCTTGATGGCGCCAAAGTTCATGATCGGGGTCTTGAACTGGATACGCTCGTTGGCATATTTGGCTGCTTCGGTAACAATGCGGCGTTGGGCTTCCAAACAAGCTGCTGCCAGCTTGATCCGTCCCACGTTCAGGGCGTTCATGGCTATTTTGAAACCATTTCCCCTTTCGGACAGCATATTTTCTACGGGTACCTTGGTCTCATTGAAGAACACTTGGCGGGTAGAGGAGGAGTGGATGCCCAATTTTTTCTCTTCATCACCTAAGGTGATGCCATTTTCTGGGTCGTTTTCCACGATAAATCCTGTAATGTATTTGTCGTCCTCGATTCGGGCAAAGACGATGAACATATTGCAGAACCCAGCATTGGAAATCCACATTTTTTGTCCAGTGATGCTATAATACTTCCCGTCTTCCGAAAGTACGGCCTTGGTCTTGCCGGAATTGGCATCGGAACCTGCTCCGGGTTCGGTCAAACAATAGGCCCCGAACCATTCCCCAGAGGCCAGTTTTGGTACATATTTTTGTTTCTGCTCCTCGGTGCCGTACAAGGTGATGGGCATGGTACCTATCCCGGTGTGGGCCCCAAATGCGGTGCTGAAAGAACCGGTGGCCCCTGAAATGTAATCACAGACCAGCATGGTGGAGACAAATCCCATGCCCATGCCACCATAGGATTCAGGGACGGCAACACTGAGCAGGCCAAGCTCTCCGGCTTTCCGCATGCATTCCTCGGTGTAGGCATAGTCTTTTTTCTCAAAGCGTTCCCAATGCGCCCAAAGTTCGCGGTCCACAAATTCCTTGGTGCTTTCGCGCATCATTTTTTGTTCTTCGTTGAGGTCTTCGAGGGTAAAAATATCCTCGCACTTGGTCTCTTTTACCAAAAACTGACCACCTCTGAGTATGTCTTTGTTTGTTGTTTCTGTGCTCATACTTTATAAGATTTAAGATTCAGGAGACAAGAATCAGGACTTACTTTAAACCATCTTGAAACCTTGAAATCATTTTCTGTAATTGTTGAATTTTAGACTCTAAAAGTTCAAATTTTTTTTTGAAATATAATTCTGATCCGATGCAACAATTAATTGCGTTTCCCACTCAAAACTAGAACCAAGGCTATTCTCAATATATTTATTAAAATGCTTGTTGGTTGATTTACTAGTTCCCTCGGCAATATTTGAAGGAATTGAAACAGCGCAACGAATTAATTGGGAAGAAAGGTTGAATCTTTCTACATCGGGAAATCCACCAATGATTTTATATGTTTCCTTCACCAGGTCCATTGCTTCTTGCCAGATTTTGAGTTTTTTGAAATTATGTCTTCCCATCGTCTTGGTTTTTGTTTCTTGGCTCCTGGTTCTTGTGATTAGTTCAAAAACTCAAATATCCCCGCAGCACCCTGGCCTGTGCCCACACACATGGTCACCATACCGTACTGGCCTTTCATGTTGCGCTTTCGCATTTCATCAAAGAGTTGGACGGACAATTTGGCCCCAGTGCACCCAAGTGGATGGCCCAAGGCAATGGCCCCTCCGTTCACGTTCACAATTTCCGGATTGAGGTCCAATTCGCGGATCACGGCCAAGGATTGTGATGCAAAGGCTTCGTTCAACTCGATGAGTTCAACGTCGCTTTGTTTCAACCCTGCCTGCTTTAATGCTTTTGGGATGGCCTTGACCGGTCCTATTCCCATAATCCTGGGCTCCACACCTGCAGCGGCATAGTTGACCAATCGGGCAATGGGTTCCAAATTCAGTTCCTTGACCATGTCTTCGCTCATGACCATGACGAAGGCCGCCCCATCACTCATTTGGGAGGAATTTCCGGCAGTGACACTTCCATCAGCAGCAAAAACAGGCCTTAACTTGTTCAATGTGGGGATGTTGGTGTCCTTACGTGGACCTTCATCCTTGTTTACGGTGTAGGTCTTGGTCTCCTTTTTACCGGCTTCGTTCACAAATGTGTGCTCGACTTCGATGGGAACAATCTGATCCTGAAACCTGTTCTCTTCTTGGGCCTTCAAGGCTTTCATGTGGGAGTTGTAGGCAAAAACGTCTTGGTCTTCCCTAGAGACCTTGAACTGTTTGGCCACTGCTTCGGCGGTGAGCCCCATGCCCCAATAATAGTCCTCGTGTCCTTCTTTGGCCGTCGCATAGTCCGGGGTGGGCTTGTAGCCTCCCATGGGGATGTAGCTCATGCTCTCTGCGCCCCCGGCAATGATGCAATCGGCCATTCCGGATTGGATCTTGGCCGTGGCAATCCCAATGGTTTCCAATCCCGATGCGCAGTAACGGTTCACGGTCACGCCAGGTACGTCGTCGATGTCCAAGCCCATCAAGGAGATGAGTCTGGCCATGTTGAGTCCTTGTTCGGCTTCGGGCATGGCGTTGCCCACAATGACATCGTCAATGCGTTTTTTGTCGAGCTGCGGAAGTTCTTTCATCATGTGCTCAATGGTCTCAGCCGCCAGTTCGTCCGGTCTCTTGAACCTGAACAGTCCCTTAGGGGCCTTGCCCACTGCTGTTCTGTATGCTTTTACGATATATGCTGTTTTGCTCATATTTTATAAATTATTTGGAATCTAGAATCTAGAAGATTGGAGTTTAGACTAATCACTCAGATTGTCAATAAACTTGCCTAACATTTTTTGAATTTGTAGTATTTTATTTTCTAATGCTTTGAAATCGTTTTTATCTATATATCCCTCGTTGAAGGAAACTATTAATTGTGTTTCCCATTCGAAGGCAGAACCAAGACTATTTTCTAAAAACTTTTTAAAGTGCCTGTCAGTACTTTTGCTGGAACCTTCTGAAATATTTGAAGGTATGGATATAGCGCATCTGTTCATTTGACTTGCAAGATTGAACCGTTCAAAATCAGGGAAAGTTCTTGTTAGTTGATAACTGTCTTTCACAAACTCAATACCATCTTGCCAAACCTTTAATTTTTTAAAATTATGTCTTGCCATTTGTCTAATTTCTAGGTTCTAGCTGTCCAAAATCTAATTTCTAAGGGGTTTTCCGGTTTTCAACATATGTTGGATGCGCTCCAATGTTTTTCTTTCGGTGCACAAAGAGAGAAAGGCTTCACGCTCAAGGTCCAAAAGATATTGCTCGGAGACCAAAGAGGCTTCCGACAGGTCACCGCCGGCCATCACATAGGCCAGCTTATTGGCGATCTTTTTGTCGTGTTCGGAGATGTAGTGACCGGCCTCCATGGAATCCGTTCCCACCAAGAACATGCCCAAAGCTTGTTTTCCGAGTACTTTTACATCCTTGCGTTTTACAGGTTTGGTGTATCCTGCTTCGGCCATAAGCTTGGCATGGGCCTTGGCCGTTGCGATTTGGCGGTCCTTGTTCACCACCACAATGTCCTTTCCTTTTTGAAGAATGCCCAAATCATAGGCTTCATAGGCCGATGTGGATACTTTGGCCATTCCTATGGTGAGGAAATATTCCTGAAGTACGTTCAGTTCCACATCGTTCTTTCGGAAGGTATCGGATGCCCGAAGGGCCATTTCTTTGGAACCGCCCCCGCCGGGAATCACACCGACACCAAATTCCACCAAGCCGATATAGGTCTCGGCAGCGGCCACAATTTTGTCCGCATGGAGTGAAAGTTCGCATCCACCTCCCAAGCACATGCCGTGTGGGGCAGAAATGGTGGGGATGGAGGAGTAGCGCATGCGCATCATGGTGTCTTGGAACATTTTGATGGCCATGTTCAGCTCATCATACTCTTGTTCCACGGCCATCATGAATATCATTCCAATATTGGCACCAACGGAGAAATTCGCTGCTTGGTTGCCCACGACGAGTCCTTGGAAGTCTTTTTCGGCAAGGTCTATGGCTTTGTTCAGGCCAGCGAGCACATCGCCGCCGATGGTGTTCATCTTGGATTGGAATTCACAGTTTAAGATGCCATCGCCCAAATCTTCTATCACCACTCCACTGTTTTTGAACACTTCTTTGGACTTTCTGATGTTGTCCAGAATGATGAAGGCATCCTGACCGGGCACTTTTTCCATGGCTTTTTTGGAAATGTCATAGAAATAGGTGGCACCATCTTTTACGGTGTAGAAGGAATGGATGCCGGCCGCCTTCATTTCAGCGACCCAAGGGGCAGCTTCCTGTCCTTCAGCTTTGATGAGTTCCAAGCCTTTGTCCAGTCCCACGGCATCCCAAATTTGGAAGGGGCCATGTTCCCAGCCGAAGCCTGCTTTCATGGCATCGTCAATTTTATAAAGTTCATCCGAAATTTCTGGAATCCTGTGCGTAACATAAGCGAAAAGGGCACCAAAACTCTTTCTATAAAATTCGCCTGCCTTGTCCTTTCCATTCACCAATACGGGAAAACGCTCAATGACCTTGTCGATGGTCTTGGTGAGTTCCAAAGTGGCAAACTTTGCACTTTTTTTGGTGCGATAGCCCATGGTGTCCAAGTCCAAAGTGAGGATGTCACTTTTGCCATCATCACCAGTAACTTTTTTATAGAAGCCTTGCCCTGATTTACTGCCCAACCATTTGTTGTCCACCATGGTCTTGATGAAATCGGGCAACTGGAACAGTTCATGGCGTTCATCGTACTTGCAGTTTTCACTGATTCCGTTGGCCACGTGAACCAAGGTGTCCAGACCTACCACATCCACGGTGCGGAAGGTGGCAGATTTGGGTCTGCCAATAACGGGCCCCGTGAGTTTGTCCACTTCTTCAACGGTCATACCGAGATCTTTTACCGCATGGAAAAGGCTTTGGATGCTGAAGATACCGACCCGGTTTCCAATGAATGCAGGGGTGTCCTTGGCCACTACCGAGGTCTTGCCCAAGAATTGCTCCCCATACCCGTTGAGGAAGTCCAGAACTTCTTGGGAGGTATGTGGACCGGGAATGATTTCGAACAATTTCAAGTATCTGGCCGGGTTGAAAAAGTGGGTCCCGCAGAAATGTTCCTGAAAATCCTCACTTCTTCCCTCGCTCATGAATTTAATCGGGATACCCGATGTATTGGAGGTGATTAGGGTACCTTTTTTTCGGTGCTTGTCCAGATTTTCAAAAACCTGTTTTTTGATGTCCAAACGCTCCACGACCACTTCTATGATCCAATCCACTTGGGCCACTTTGGAAATGTCATCTTCCAAGTTTCCCGTGGTAATTCGGTCTGCAAATTTGGGATGATAGATGGGGGAGGGTTTTGATTTAAGTGCTGCGGCCAATGAATCGTTCACCAAACGGTTCCGGACGACCTTGTCCTGTAGCGTGAGTCCTTTGGCTTTTTCCCTGTCGTTGAGTTCGCGTGGAGCAATGTCCAACAATAATACCTCGACACCGATATTGGCAAAATGGCAGGCAATGCCACTTCCCATGATACCGGAGCCTATTACGGCAACTTTGTTTATATGCCTTTTCATGTGCAGGTCTGTATTTTAATTATTTCGTTGTTTTGATATAGACTTTTTTGTCGGCAATGAGTTTGTTGATGACATCCATGGTCTTGAAAAACCCGGCCAGGTCGCCATCTGAAACATGCTCTTTGACCACCTCGTTGAAACGGAGCACCACGTCTTTGGATTCTTTCCGTTTTTCGAGCCCCAAAGGGGTAAGGTGGATGAGAACCCCCCTTCCGTCGTTGGGGTTGGGTTTTCGTTGGATATAACCTTTTTCCTCAATATTTTTTAAGATCCTTGACAAACTTGTGGCCTCCATTCCCATTTTTGGGCCTAGGGCCGTACTCGGGGTGCCTCCTTTTGGGTCGATGCTCAATAGGGTGAAACCTATGGCCATGGTGACTCCGTAGTTCTTGGCCTCTTCATTATACATCTTGATAACAGCTTGCCATGTGGCCCTGAGGGCATAATCAATGGTCAAATCTTTCATTGAACAGGATTGGTGTTTTCAAATATAATAAAATTTATTATGCATGCATAATAAATAAGGATTAATTGATCGACCCAAAAAACAAGACCCACAATATTATGTGGGCCGTGTTTTGTTGTGATTATGTAAGTTGGACATCAATGCCCATATATCTCATTATAAAGGTCCAAATACTTCTCCTTGACAATCTTTCGTTTCAATTTCATGGTAGGGGTGAGGTGTCCCTCGTCCACACTCCAGACGTCTGGGGTCAACCGGAACTGTTTTACCTTCTCCCATTTGGCAAAATCCTCATTGGCCAGGTCCACTTCTTCTTGGAAACGGGCTATGACCTGGTCGTTTTTTACCAAATCCTTGTTGTTTTCCAAAGCAACACCATGTCTTTTGGCCCATTCTTTCACAAAATCAAAATTGGGTTGGATGAGTGCCGCGGGCATTTTCTCCCCTTCGCCCACCACCATGATCTGTTCAATGAACCGGGATTGCTTGAAGCGGTTTTCCAATAATTGGGGGGCCACATATTTGCCTCCCGAAGTCTTGAATATCTCTTTTTTACGATCGGTGATCTTCAAAAAGCCATCGGCATCCACTTCGCCAATGTCACCGGTGTGGAAATAATCGCCCGTCATCACTTCGGCGGTTTTCTCAGGGTCCTTGTAATAGCCCATCATGATGTTGGGACCCTTGCACAGGATTTCGCCATCTTCGGCAATCTTTACTTCAACACCATCAATGATCCTGCCTACCGTGCCAATTTTCCATCCTTTGTTGCGCTGATCGTTCACCGCAATGACCGGGGAGGTCTCCGTAAGGCCGTAGCCTTCCATCACGGGCATGCCTGCCGCTGCGAAGATCCTTGCCAATCTGGGCTGAAGGGCCGCACTTCCCGATACCATAACGGATAGGTTGCCGCCAAGGCCTTCCTGCCACTTGCTGAAGACCAACTTTCGGGCGATGCCCAATTGTTTTTCATACCACCAACCATTTTTTCCGTAAGGTTCAAATTGGAGCCCAAGTTCCACGGACCAGAAGAACAGTTTCTTTTTGATGCCTGACAGGTTGGTCCCTTTTGCAATGATGGCCTCATATACTTTTTCCAGAAGGCGGGGAACCACGGTCATCACATTGGGTTTCACTTCCTTCACATTGTCACTGATTTTGTCCAGCCCTTCCGCAAAGTGGATTTCAATGCCACAATATTGGTAGAGGTAGAGGATCATCCGCTCAAAAATGTGACAGACGGGCAAAAAACTGAGTGCGCTCCCGCCAGATTCGAACGGGACCCTTTTCTCACTGGAGATGACGTTGGACACAATATTATCATGGGAAAGCATCACGCCCTTGGGTCTTCCTGTTGTTCCTGATGTATAGATCAACGTGGCCAGATCGCCCGGTTGTACGCTGTCCTTTATTTGTTCCACTTCATCTTGGTTGGAAGTGTCGGTCCCCAACTCCAAGAGTTCTTTCCAGTTCTTGCAGTTGCCCAGTTCGTCAAAAGAATAGACTTCCTTCAAATTTTGAAGATTGGAACTGATGGCGAGCACTTTTTCCAAGACCTCTTCGCAGGAAACAAAACAGTATTTGGCCTCGGAATGGTTCAGAATGTATTCGTAATCCTCTTCCGAAATGGTCGGGTAAATGGGCACGTTCTGTGCACCAACTTGAAGTATGCCGATATCCATGATGTTCCATTCCGTTCGGTTGGTCATGGAAATAACGGCGATTTTGTCATTCGGTTTCACGCCCAGGCGCAAGAGGGCCCGGCTTATGGCATTGGCCTTGTCCACATATTCTTGGGTAGAGGTTGCCACCCATTTGCCATTGTATTTGGTGACCAATGACTTCTGTAGGGGCAGATTTTCCAGCTGATAGTAAGGAAAATCAAATAGACGGGTAACTTTTTGCATAGTAAGTTTCTGAAAAGTAATTGCAAAATAGGGAAAGGAAACCGTATTTTAAAACGACTTTTTTAAAAACAGCTATAATTATTTGCCAATTTTATGGTAAATGTAATTTCAAGCCCTCGCGGGAATCCGTGATATATCGGGATAGAAGGTTCAAATTTGGCAATGGTTTAATTTTGGTGTAATTTTACATCAAATCAGCATCAATTATGACAAGACAGAGTATTTCTTTTACGAAGCCAAATGATGAGTGGCTAAAAGAGCAGGTTGACAATAAAGAGTATTCGAGCAAAAGCGAGCTTGTCAACGACTTGATCAGACAGGCTAGAAGACAACAGGTGCAAGTTGATTGGATCAGGACAAAGTTGGAGAGAGCAGAAGACAGTGGGTTCACAAATGAAGGTAAAGATGAAATTCTGAGACAGTCAAAGTCATTGCTTGATGACAAAATATAGGTTGAGTAATGAGGCCAAGAATGATTTGATCCGTATTCATCATTATGGAATCCAAAAGTTTGGAATCTCCCAGGCTGATAAATATTTTGATACCTTCTTTGAATATTTTGACATGATTGCCCAACGCCCATATTCATTTGAATCGGTGGACTATATCAAAAAGGGCTATAGACGTTGCGTTTGCGGAGCCGACAGTATTTACTTCAGAATGAATGGTGACATTGTTGAAATAATGGCAATCGTTGGGAGACAGGATTTGGATAATGTTCTGTGAAATGTATTCGGCAATTTTAAAGTAAATGCAATTTCATCCCTTCGTGGGAATCCTTAAAACCCAAGGATTTGTAAAACTCCAAAGCATCGGGTCTTTTCTTGTCGGTGGTCAACTGCACCACATGGGCTCCTTTTTCTTTTGAACGTTCGATGGCCCAGAGGAACAATTGTCTTCCGATGCCTTTTTTTCGATACTGTTCATGAACCCTCACTGCTTCGATTTGTGCGCGGATTCCGCCCTGATAGGTAAGGTATTGGATAAAACTCAATTGGAGTGTCCCGATAACATCACCATCCCCGTTTTCAATGACCACCAATTCTTGATTGGGGTCGTTGGCAATGTTGTCAAAAGCCTTGTAATAGCTGTCGGGCAAAGGATTGCGGAAATCTTCCCGAAGTTTGCCCAACTCATCGTTGGCCAACATTTGGACTATGTGGGGGACATCAGTACTTGTCGCTCTTCTAATGTGCATTGTTTTTGGCATCCAACCATTCTTTTGCATTCACAAAGGCTTGCAGCCATGGGGAAACCACATCTTGTCTATCCTTTGGATAGTGGGCCCAGTTCCATGGAAAGGTGGAGCGCTCAATATGCGGCATGGTCACCAAATGCCTGCCCGTTTTATCGCAAAGCATGGCCGTGTTAAAATCACTTCCGTTGGGATTGGCGGGATAGCCTTCGTAGCCATATTTTGCCACAATGTGGTATTGGTCTTCGCTGTGCGGCAAACTGAATTTTCCCTCACCATGACTGATCCAAACGCCCAACGTAGTGCCGGCCATGTTGGACAGCATCACGGAATGGTTCTCCTGGATCTTCACCGAAGTAAATCCACTTTCGTGCTTATGCGAATCGTTATACGTCATTCTGCCATGGGTCTCATGTTCCGGGTTGATGAGATCCAACTCCATGAACAACTGGCAACCGTTGCAAATCCCAACCGAAAGTGTATCGGGTCTTGCAAAGAAATCCTTCAAGGCCTTATTGGCTTTTTCATTGTATTTGAAGGCTCCGGCCCAGCCTTTGGCACTACCAAGCACGTCCGAGTTGGAAAAGCCTCCCACAGCTCCAATAAATTGAATGTCCTCCAAAGTTTCCCTACCTGTGATCAGGTCGGTCATGTGCACATCCTTCACATCAAATCCGGCCAAATACATGGCGTTGGCCATTTCGCGTTCGGAGTTGCTTCCTTTCTCGCGGAGGATGGCAGCCTTTGGCCTTTCAGCACCTCTCGACTGCGCTCGAGGTGACAGTTTTCCTGTAAAATCGGAAGGGAAAACATATTTGAGCGGTTGCTCCTTGTAATTGGCATAACGTTCCTTGGCCAAACCATTGGCAGTCTGTTTATTGTCTAACAAATAGGAAGTTTTGAACCAAGTATCCCGAAGGGACTCAATGTTCAATCCGATTTCCACACCATTGTTCTTGATGTGCAAAATGTTTCCGGAGTAAACGCTACCAATTTTGTTGAATTCGATACCGTTTTCGGTCAAAACTTTTTCGATGGAACTGTCCTTGGACTGAAGGACAACCCCAATATTCTCCGAGAACAAGAGCTTGATGACATCTGATTCGCCAACAGTGGTCAAATCCAATTCGGCACTAAGGTCGTTGTCGGCAAAACACATTTCCAGCAAGGTGGTGATCAATCCTCCTGAACCAATATCGTGTCCGGCCAAAATCTGTCCATCCTTGATCAATTGCTGAAGCGTATTGAAAACGGTCTTCACATAATCAGCATTCAAAACGGAGGGAGCTTCATCCCCAATACCGTTCAAGATCTGGGCAAAGGACGATCCACCCAATTTATGGGCATCTTTGGAAAAATTGATATAATAAATGTCTCCACCATTCTTTTGGAGAACAGGTTCCACAATTTTGGCAATATCATCACAATGTGCTGCCGATGAAATGATTACGGTTCCAGGGGAAAGTACTTCTCCGTCCTTATATTTTTGTTTCATGGAAAGCGAATCCTTTCCGGTAGGCACGTTGATGCCCAGTTCGATCACAAAATCTGAAAGGGATTTTACCGCTTCGTATAAACGGGCATCCTCTCCTTTATTACGGCAGGGCCACATCCAGTTAGCGGATAGGGAAACCGATTTTAAACCATCCTTCAAAGGGGCCCAAACCATGTTGGTCAAGGATTCCGCCACGCTGTTTCTACTTCCGGCAACCGGGTCGATCAAGGCGGAAACAGGGGAGTGCCCAATACTGGTCGCAACCCCTTCCTTACCTTTAAAATCCAGGGCCATTACCCCAACATTATTCAAGGGTAATTGCAGTGGTCCGGCGCATTGTTGTTTGGCAACACGGCCACCCACGCAACGGTCCACCTTGTTGGTCAACCAGTCCTTACAGGCCACAGCCTCCAATTGCAGCACTTGTTCCAGATAATCGTGGAAATGTTCCAACGAATAGGAAAGGGCAGGGTAGGCCTGTTGGGCTTTGGTATCGGCCATAATAGTCTTGGGAGAACTTCCGAACATGTCCGAAAGCTCCAAATTCATAGGGGTTTCCCCTGTGGTACCAGAGGTAAAGGTGAATGTATGGTCCCCCGTAACAGTGCCCACTTGGTACATGGGCGAACGCTCCCGGGCTGCCACACGATCAAGTAATTCGATGTCTTTTTCACCGATCACCAATCCCATCCGTTCTTGGGATTCGTTTCCGATCAATTCCTTTTTGGATAGGGTAGGGTCGCCGATGGGGAGTTTGTCCGTATCGATTTTCCCTCCGGTTTCTTCCACCAATTCCGACAGGCAGTTCAAGTGTCCACCTGCACCATGATCGTGTATGGACACGATGGGGTTATCATGGCTTTCCACCAAACCACGGATGGCATTGGAAGCCCTTTTTTGCATTTCGGGGTTGGAACGTTGTACGGCATTCAACTCGATGGCAGAACTGAATTCGCCCGTATCAGCACTGGATACGGCCGCTCCGCCCATCCCTATACGGTAGTTGTCACCCCCTAGAACGACTATTCTGTCTCCTGTTTTTGGGGTGTCTTTCAATGCCTGGTCGGTTTTGCCATAACCGATTCCACCAGCCATCATAATGACCTTGTCAAAGCCCAATTTTCGGGCTTCTTCTTGGTGTTCAAAGGTCAAAACGGAACCTGCGATCAACGGTTGTCCAAATTTATTTCCGAAGTCGGAAGCACCATTGGACGCCTTGATCAAAATATCCATTGGGGTTTGGTACAGCCATTCTCTTTCTGGCATTCCTTTTTCCCACGGACGGTTTTCTTCCAAACGGGAGTAGGAGGTCATGTACACTGCAGTTCCGGCCAGGGGCAGCGAACCCTTTCCTCCGGCCAAACGGTCGCGGATTTCTCCTCCGGAACCTGTGGCGGCACCATTAAATGGCTCTACCGTGGTGGGGAAGTTGTGGGTCTCCGCTTTTAGCGAAAGCACGGAATTGAATTCCTTTTCTTCATAAAAATCAGGTTTGTCGGCACTTTTTGGGGCAAATTGGATGGCTTTGGGCCCTTTGATGAAGGCCACATTGTCCTTGTAGGCCGAAACGATATCGTTAGGATGGGCTTCAGATGTTTTTTTGATCAATTTGAAAAGGGAAGAAGGCATCTCTTCGCCATCGATTACAAAAGTCCCGTTGAAAATTTTATGGCGGCAGTGCTCGGAGTTCACCTGACTGAATCCGAACACCTCGGAATCCGTCAATTTACGGCCGAGTTTTTTGGCCAGTCCTTCCAGATACTCCACTTCCTCCTCGCTCAGGGCCAAACCTTCCTTTTGGTTGTAGGCGGCAATGTCCTCAATCTCCAAAATGGGCTCGGGAACAATTTTGATGGTAAAAATATCCTGTCCCAGACCCTTATATTTTTGGGAGAGCATGGGGTCGTAATCCGTAAAGTCCTCGGATACAGCATAGTATTCTTCAATTCGGATGATGCCCGAAATGCCCATGTTCTGTGTAATCTCGGTGGCATTGGTGCTCCAAGGGGTCACCATGGCGGCGCGTGGGCCAACAAAAAAGGCGTCGAGTGACGCCGCTTCTATCTTGGGTTGGTTGCCGAACAACCATGTCAGTTTACTGTTGTCTTCCTGAGCGATTTCTTGAGCGGTCTGGACGGCAAAAACCTTGGTAGCCTTGTCCCCAAAAAAATGGATCATACGTGTGGTGCGTTGTGCGGTTTAAGAAAGTGCAAATTTACGACTTTGGAGTGGAATTCCTGCTTTCTTATGCTAGAGTTTTGAACCGTGGGTGTTGATATTTGATAAACATCAATTGAAAGATGCCCTAAAGGCGGCTGGCGATTGGTTTGTCTTGTTCTTGAACAATTTGCTAAACGATTGGGAATGCTCAAAACCAAGGGTATAGGCAATTTCGCTGACCGAAAGCCGGGTGGTGGACAATTGCTCTTTGGCCTTCTCGATCAGTTTGTCATGGATGTGCTGTTGTGTGCTTTGTCCGGTCAACACTTTGAGCAGACTGCTTAGGTAGTTCGGGGAAACATTCAAGGTGTCCGCTACGGATTGGACGGTCGGTATCCCTTTGTTGATGGCCTCCTCTCCGTTGAAATAGGAGTCGAGAAAATCCTCCAACCGTACCAAAACCTCGTGGTTATTGATCTTTCTCGTAAGAAACTGTCTTTGATAATATCGTTCGGCATAATTGAGCAGTAATTCGAGTTGGGCAATGATGATGTTCTGACTGAATTTGTCGATGTTGGACTTGTATTCTTGCTGGATATGCAACAAAATGTCAACCATGGTCTTTTCTTCCTTTTCGGAAAGAAATAAGGCCTCATTGATGGCATAGCCAAAGAATTCATAGTTTTTGATGGTCTTGGCCAACGGGGTATTCCACAAGAAATCAGGATGGATGAGCAGCAACCAGCCCGAAGGCTTCTTTTCCGCTGGCAGCATTTCAAACTGAAGCACCTGTCTTGGGCCGATGAATGTCAACAACCCTTCATCAAAATCGTACTCCTGTTGTCCATACCTTAGCTTGCCTGAGACATTGCGTTTCAATCCGATGGAATAGAAATTTTGCGTCCAAGTGATCTGGTTTTCGATGGTCTGATAATCCACTTGGCCATAATCGACCACACTTATCAAAGGATGTTCGGGTTTGGGCAGTGCACAAAACTTGTGGAACTCGCTGAGGGTGTTGAACGTATGCATGATCTATTGAAGGTTAAGGGGCAAGGCAAAGCCTTGCCCCGTTTTGAAATTACATATTAATTTTTAAAATCCGTGGAATGGCTTAGTTCCTTGTTGGTTTCCAAGGCAGTTTCCAAGGTTTTCAATTTTTGTTGTGCCATGCCATAGGCATCGCTCCCCAAGAACAAATGTAGGGCGGGATCATCACTTTCGGCCACTTTGATGAGCACCTCTGCGGCCTTTTCGGGATCACCCAATTGGTTTCCGGCTATTTCTTCCTTGTGCAAACGTTCGGACTCTCTGGCTTCTGCATACACATCCATTCGGTTTTTGGCCAATTTCAGGGAATCATTCGATAGAAATTCGGTGCGGAAATAACCGGGATACACCAGCGTGGTATGGATCCCGAAGGGGCTCGCTTCCACGGATAGGGCCTCTGTCAAACCGACCACAGCAAACTTCGTGGCACAGTAAATACCAAATCCGGGAAAATTGCCGACCACACCCGCCACCGAGGCGATATTGAAAATGTGTCCGGATCGTTGTTCCCGTAAATGGGGCATCGCTTTTCGAACAACGTTCAACAGTCCAAAGACGTTGACGTCAAAATTTTGTCGTGCCTCAGCATCCGAAATTTCCTCCAAGGTCCCATTTTGCCCATAACCGGCATTGTTGACCACCACATCCACGCGGCCAAAGTGGCCGATCAATTGGGAAATGGCAGACTCTACACTTTCCTCGCTCATTAGATCCACTTGAAGTGGCAGGAAAGCCCCATGTTTTCCCACGGCATTTTCCAAATCACCCAAGCTTCTGGAGGTGGCTGCTACTTGGTATCCCTGATTCAACAACGTTTTTACCAATGTCAGTCCCAAACCTTTGGAAGCTCCGGTGACCAACCATACTTTTTTTGTGTCCATTTTCGTAGAATTTTGATTGTTAAGAATTGACACAGCAAAGTTGCCCTCAAACGAAGGGATATATGTAGCCTAATCTATGATTGTTGTAGCCGAAATTTAGGATGGAGGAGAAATTGCCCTTGGGAGAACTAATTTCTTTTCATCAATGCCATATAAAAACCGTCAAAACCGGTTTCTGAGGCATAAACGTTCTGCTCTCTTACCAATTCGAATTCCTTGCCATTTTCCGATTCCAGGAACTTTTTGACCTGCTCGGTGTTCTCTTGCGGAAGTATGGAACAAGTGGCATAGACCATCTGCCCCCCTTTTTTTACCATTTTACTGTAGTTCTGGAGGATGTCCTGCTGCACGCCCATGATCCTATCGATGAACTCGGGCTCCAGCTTCCATTTGGAATCAGGGTTTCTTTTGATGACGCCCAGGCCGGAGCAAGGGGCATCCAACAGCAATCGGTCGGCACTGTTGTGCAGTTTTTTGATCACCTTCGTGGAATCTATGGGTCGCGTCTCGAAATTGTGGATTCCGTTCCGTCTGGCCCTGATCTTAAGTTTTTTCAACTTGCTCTCGTAAATGTCGAGGGCGATGAGTTGACCCTTGTTCTGCATGAGCGATGCCAAATGCAAGGTCTTGCCACCGGCACCGGCACAGGCGTCCACCACGCGTTGCCCGGGCTGGACTTCCAGATAAGGGGCGACCAATTGGGATGAGGCATCCTGCACTTCAAAAAGCCCATCCTTGAAGGCTTCCGTAGTAAATACGTTTTTGCGTTCCTTCAATTTGAGGGCATCGGGATACCCTTCTATTTCTTCTGTTTCGATATCCTCCTTGGCCAAAAACAGTTTGAGCTGCGGTTTGGGAATCTTCAGGGTGTTTACCCTCAAAATAACATCCGCTTGTTGATTGAGTGCGGCAATTTCCTTGGTCCATAACTTGTTGCCCAGGGATTTCTCGCCGAGTTCGTCCATCCAATCGGGGACGGATTCCCGAAACTTTCGGATCTTGGACAGTTCATCAAATCTCCCTTTGATCCTTCGTTCCGGGGTTTCTTCCAACTGTTTCCAATCGGGCAACGGAATGCCTTTCAGTACGCACCAGACCGCAAAAAGTCGGAACAGATGCTGACGGCTATAAGGTTCGTGGGCTTCGGCTATCTCGGTGTAGAGGCGCTTCCAACGCACAATGTCATAAGTGGTCTCGGCAATAAAAGCACGGTCGCGGGCACCCCAACGTTTATCGTATCGAAGTACTTTTTCTATCACCTTATCGGCATATTCCCCATCATTGAAGATCTGCTTCAAGGCATCTATTACGGCAAAAACTAGGTTCCGGTGCAATCGCATGATACAAAATAAGGTTGCAAAGGTATCATTTCTCCTTACTTTTGAAGAAAATAAATGTAATGAGGATTTCCATTTTTCTTTTGATGGTCTTGGTTTTGGCCTCCTGCGCCGAGGAACAGAAGTACCGACCGTTCCAATCTGTGACCGTGACACCTGTTTATGAAGATTCGGTGAGCATCCGCGCCATCACGTTTCTGGACGGCAGAACACTCGCCTTTGCCGGGAGCAACGGCATGTACGGAACGGTGGATGTCGCTACGCACAAAGTGCGGGCCAATGTGCAGACCTACGATTCGCTGACGCCCAGTTTCAGGGCCGTGGGCAAGACCACCAATGATTTTTTCATGCTGTCCGTGGAAAGTCCTGCCTTGCTGTACAAGACCGGAAGCGGTGGAAAAATGGAATTGGTGTACCAAGAAGAAGGGGAAGGGGTGTTCTATGACGCTATGGCCTTTTGGGACGATACCTTTGGTATCGCAGTGGGTGATACGGTAGATGGATGCCTTTCCATCATCCTTACCAAAGATGGAGGGAAAACGTGGAGCAAAGTGCCCTGTGCCAGTTTACCCAAAGGCATCGAAGGCGAGGGAGCCTTTGCGGCCAGCAATAGCAGCATTGCCATAGCAGGAAATAAGGTTTGGATAGGGACCACTGAAGGCAGGATCTATTACTCTGCGAACAAAGGGGCCACTTGGGAAATCCAACAGACGCCCATCATTCACGAAGAGCCTACCCAGGGCATCTATTCCATGGATTTTTATGATGAACATCTGGGATTTGCCATTGGGGGGGACTACACTTCACCGGAGTCCAACCAAAAGAACAAGATCATAACCGTTGATGGCGGGAAAACATGGAACCTGATTGCCGATGGAAAGGAACCGGACTATAAAAGCTGTGTGCAGTTTGTGCCCAATTCGCATGGGAGGGGGCTTGTCGCCATCGGGTTTACGGGCATTTCCTATTCGGGTGATGGTGGTGAAAATTGGAAGGAGTTGAGCGGGGAACCGTTCTTTACCCTACGCTTTTTGAATGATTCCACCGCGTATGCCGCAGGCAGCAAGCGTATTGCCAAATTGGAGTTCAATTAGTTGAAGTAGTTGTTCATTATCCACCGCCTTTTCGCTTACGGTACTGCTGCAGTAACTGCCTTTTGAAATCTTCCTCGGCCTTGATCAGCAAGAGTGCCTTTTTGGCCGGGATTACCTTTCGGATGTTTGTCATAAAATCCTGTTCTTCGCGGTGCCTCTCGTTTTGGAGGGCAAGCATTTTGCCCAACAAGGCTTCGGATTCACTTTCGGACAAGCCTTCTGCCGAGGATATCTGTGACCTCAGTTCCATGCGTTCTTTTCTGCGGATGGTTTCCAGGTCCTCCTCGTGTTTGTTGTAGATGGGCCAGAAAGCCTGGGCCTCTTCGCTGGTAAGTCCTACCTTTTCGGTAATGAACGCCACTTTCAGGGTCTTGATCCGGTCCCTTGCCTGGCCTTGTGCCTGTAGCCCAAAGACCGTCAAGATCAGGGTAAACAATACAAGTGCTCTTCTATTCATGTTCTTCATTTTCTAAATGTAAATCCTCAATGTCTTCCATATTATCCTCCAAGTACTCCCAAAGGATATCGTTGGTCAGGTCCTCGGCCAGCACATCGTTCAACTGGATGTCTTCCAAAGGAATGGCCTCGGCAATTTCATAGGAGCTGAGCCCAATCTCATGATTTTCAAAATAGGCATCTATCTCTGCACTGGCCAAATCATCAAAACCCAAAGGAGCGGTTTCTGTTTTCCAGTTGATGCCGAAAACCAACAGAAAAATGGCCGCAACCGCTGCCGCTGCGTAATAAAAATTCCGACGGTTGCCCAGTGGGATGACCTTCCCGCCTTCCGCTGTTGCTTTCGAGAGAATCGTGGGAACGACCTCATCGAAGTAATTTCCCGGCACGGCAAAACCATCTGTCTTGGGGATGCTGGAACCAGTGGCACTTTCTTCGTTTTGGATCCGGTCCATCAAACGGTCATGGAAACTTTCGAAGTAGCCTTCCGGGGTGTTGAACTTATTTTCGTTGTTCTTTTTCATGGTGTCTTTTTGACTTCGATTTGTGCTAAAGGTTTAATCTGCTTTAAGATACGCCTCAATTTTCTTTGCGGCCAAATGATAGGATGCCTTCAAGGCCCCGACCGAGGTTTCCAATACCTCGGAAATGTCTTCATATTTCATTTCCTGAAAGTATTTCATGGTAAAGACCAGTTTTTGCTTGTCCGGAAGGGTGGCCAATGCTTTTTGGAGCTTTAACTGGATCTCATCACCCTCAAAATAGACGTCGGCCTGAAGGTTTTCCACCATGAGTTCCTTAAGTTCTTGGTCGCCAATGCCCATTTTTTTTGATTTTTGTTTCAAAAAGGTCAACGATTCGTTGGTGGCGATGCGGTACATCCAGGAGTACAGTTTGCTATCGCCCTTAAATCCATCAATATTACGGTACACTTTTATAAAAGTATTCTGCAACACATCGTCCGCATCGTCATGGTCAAGGACAATCCGCCGGATGTGCCAATAAAGGCGTTCCTTGTAGGTGTTCACCAACACCTCAAAGGCCTTTGCTTGGTTTTCCTTGCTCTTGAGCTCTTGTACTAGGGTTTCCTCAGCGATCAATTGTCGTACGATTTGATGCTATGACTAAGGTAAGGGGAAATGGTTTAATTTTTCAATGGCCAATGTTCAATAATCAACGATCAATCCCAGTGAGATGATATGAACAGAACAGATAAAACATCTCGACTGCGCTCGATGTGACAGTATCGAAAGTTGATCGTCAAGAGGTGAACGACTGCATCTCCACCAGCTTTTTGTAGCTTTTCTGGGACTGCATCAGTTCTTCGTGGGTGCCCTGTTCCAAAATTTCGCCCTTGCCCATCACCACAATGGAATCTGCATTCTGGATGGTGGACAAACGGTGGGCGATCACGATGGAAGTGCGGTTCTTCATCATCTTCTCAAGGGCATCCTGCACCAATCGCTCACTTTCGGTGTCGAGGGCCGATGTAGCCTCATCCAAGATCATTATGGGAGGGTTCTTGAGCACGGCCCGCGCAATGGAAAGGCGTTGTTTTTGCCCACCACTCAACTTGTTCCCACCGTCCCCGATATTGGTATCGTAGCCGTGGGGCAGTTCCATGATGAAATCGTGCGCATTGGCCACTTTGGCCGCTTCAATGATCTCGGTCATGGTCGCATTTTCCTTGCCCAAAGCAATGTTGTTCTTCACAGAATCATTGAAAAGAATGGAATCCTGGGTCACCAATCCCATCATGCCGCGAAGGGATTTTTTGGTAATGCTCTTGATGTTGGTCCCGTCTATGGCGATTTCCCCTTTGCTGACATCATAGAAACGGGTGATCAGGTTGGCCACGGTGCTCTTTCCGCTTCCGGATTGGCCCACCAAGGCCACGGTCTGTCCCTTTTCAACCTTTAGGTTGAAGTTTTTCAGGACATAATCCTCCTCATATTTGAAAGAGGTGTCCTTGAATTCGATGGCTGCGCTGAAATCGGTCTTTTCCATAGCCCCTTCCTTGTCCTTGATAGGATTTTCGGATTCTAAAATCTCCAAGACACGTTCTGCGGCTGCATTTCCCTTTTTCACTCCATAGGAAGCCTTGCTGATGGCCTTGGCTGGGGTCAGGATGTTAAAGGCCAGCCCCATATAGGTGATGAAAGATGCCGGGTCCAAATCATTTTCTACCAGCACCATGCGTCCGCCGTACCAAAGGAGTACGCCAAAAACCACGATTCCAAGGAATTCACTGATCGGTGATGACAGGTTTTGACGGTTCAAAAGGGAGTTGGAAAACTTGAAGAATCGGGAGGTGGAATTTTTGAATGTGGCATAGAATTTTGATTCCGAATTGAAGGCTTTGATGACCCGCAATCCCCCCAAAGTTTCTTCCACAATGGAAAGGAATTCACCCTGTTCCTTTTGTACCCTGTCCGATTTCCGCTTGAGCGATTTCCCGATCCTTGAGATCAGCATTCCTGCAATGGGGATAAAAATGAACACAAAAATAGTCAGCTTCACACTGATGAGAAACATTACGATTATGGTGAATAGAATCGTAAGTGGTTCACGTACAATCAATTCCAAAATGGACAGAAAGGAATGTTGGATTTCCAACACATCCGAAGTGATCCGGGCAATGACGTCCCCCTTCCGTTTTTC
Organism: Flagellimonas baculiformis; assembly: GCF_033441575.1. Lineage (NCBI taxonomy): Bacteria > Pseudomonadati > Bacteroidota > Flavobacteriia > Flavobacteriales > Flavobacteriaceae > Flagellimonas > Flagellimonas baculiformis. Next base: position 70,001 of record NZ_JAUZVW010000006.1, on the reverse strand, counting down.
CGAGAAATAGGAAATGGGGAGGTCCACTATCTTTTCGTACATCTTGTTCCGAATATCCTTGAGCACCCCATTACGCAAAAAGGTGATGTAGTACATGGCCAGGTAGTTAAAGACATTTTTGAAAAAGAACAAGGTCAATATCAGCCCAACGGCCAGCAACAGCCCTTTCATGGGGTCCTCGCCGGAGAATTGGGTCACCTGGTAATTCATATACCCTTCAAAATAGTCTTTGAGCTTCCCAATCCCCTCAAATTTTGGAGCCTCGTTGATTTGTTTGGTCTTGTCAAAGAGCACGTTCAGCATGGGAATCAGGGCAGCATAGGACAATGCACTGAACAATGCGTAGAGGATATTGAAGAATATGTTCAAATAACCATATTTGCGGTAAGGTCCCGCAAAACGGAGGATTTTTTTAAAGTAGTTCATTCACTTACAAATTCAGCTCGGATAGGATACCTTCTATTTTGGTTTCCAACTGCGAATTTACGGATTTATAATCCTCTGCCTTGTCCAATTTTGCATTGGTGCTGATATAGAATTTTACCTTGGGCTCCGTTCCACTGGGTCTGGCCGCGATCCGGGTACCATCTTCGGTCTCGTAGATGAGCACATTGGACTTGGGCAGGTGAATGGTCCGTTCTTCGCCGGTCTGTACATTTTTGGCGGTAGAGGTGTTGTAGTCCTCGACCCAAAGCAATTTGGAGCCTTGTACGGAGGCCACGGGGTTCTCTTTGAAATCTTTGAGCATCTGTTTGATCTCCTCCGCGCCACTGATCCCTTTTTTGGTGAGGGAAATCAGTTTTTCCTTGTAAAAACCAAACTGTACATAGCAATCGATAAGGTCCTTGTAGAACGAGCTACCGTTTGCCTTGGCATTGGCAGCGATCTCACAGGCCAATAGGGTAGAGGTGACCGCGTCCTTGTCCCGGACAAAATCGCCCACCATGTAGCCAAAACTTTCCTCGCCACCTCCAATGAACTTGGAAGCAGGAAAGTCCTTGATCATTTTACCTATCCATTTGAAACCTGTCAGTGCCGTTTTGAATTCCACACAGTAGGCTTTGGCCATTTGCTCCATCATGGGGGTGGACACAATGGTGGTGGCAATGAACTCGTTGCCCTTGAATCCTTTTTTCTTGTACTGGTCCAACAAAAACTTGGTCATCAATACCATGGTCTGGTTGCCGTTCAGCAGTTCCATCTTGCCCTCCAGGTTGCGGACGGCAATGCCCAAACGGTCACTGTCGGGGTCGGTGCCCACGACCATGTCCGCACCGATTTCCTCCGCTTTTGCAATGGCCATGGCCAAGGCTTCGGGTTCCTCCGGGTTGGGCGACTTTACCGTGGGAAAATTGCCATCAGGCTTTGCCTGTTCCTCAATGATGGTCACATTGTGGTAACCGGCCCGTTTCAACACTTCGGGTATGGCCGTGATGGAAGTGCCGTGCAATGAAGTGAATACAATTTTAAAATTGTCCTTTCCTTTCGCATGGAAGTCCCCGTTGGCGACGGAAGCTTCAAAAAAGGCCTCGTCCATGTCCTTATCGATCAAATGGATCAGGTCGGCATTGGGGCCAAACTGGATATCTTCAAAAGAAATGGAATCGATCTCCGAGATGATTTCCCCATCTTGGGGGGGCACAATCTGCCCGCCATCGGCCCAATATACTTTGTATCCATTGTATTCAGGTGGGTTGTGCGAAGCGGTCAATACAATCCCGGCATGGCAGCTCAGGTGCCTCACGGCAAAGGAAAGTTCAGGGGTCGTGCGAAGTTCGGAAAACAGATAGACCCTGATGCCATTGGCGGAGAATACTTCGGCCACCGTTCTGGCCAGTGTATCGGAATTGTGTCGGCAATCGTAGGCGATCACCACCCGGATATCACTGTCCGTATAGGTTTTTTTAAGGTAATTGCTGAGCCCTTGGGTACTCTTTCCCAAGGTATATTTGTTGATGCGGTTGGTGCCCACACCCATCACGCCACGCATCCCGCCCGTACCAAATTCCAAATCTTTGTAGAAACGGTCTTTGAGTTCTTCGGGATCTTTATCAATAAGGTGTCTGATTTCCTTTTTTGTTTCTTCATCAAAAAAATCGGTCAACCAAGATTGTGCGGTAGCGGTAATGGAATCCATTTGTATAGTGTTTATGTGTCTTAAAAATACAAAGATTATAGGTTTGGACTGGGCTTAGAGATTAATTTTATCGGAGATATTGTAACGGGTGTCGTTTTTTCTGGAACGCACCATGATCTCCCCGATAAATCCTGCCAAAAACAATTGCGTACCCAAGATCATGGCGGTGAGGGCAATGAAAAATTGGGGGCGTTGTGTAATCAATCGGCCTGTTGGGTTCAGGAACAGTTTGTCCACACCCAGATAAAGGGCAAAACCAAGGCCCACGAGGAACATCAGAACACCCAGTGCACCAAAAAGGTGCATGGGTCGACGACCAAACTTGGAGACGAACCATATGGTGATCAGGTCCAAAAAACCGTTGATGAAACGTTCCGCACCAAATTTGGTGGAACCGTATTTTCTGGCCTGGTGCTGCACCACTTTCTCCGTGATCTTCGAGAAACCTGCATTTTTGGCCAAAACGGGGATGTATCGGTGCATTTCCCCATGCACCTCGATGTTCTTCACCACGTCACTATTGAAGGCCTTGAGTCCGCAGTTGAAATCGTGCAGTTGTACTCCTGACGTTTTCCGGGCGGCCCAGTTGAAGAGTTTGGAGGGGATGTTCTTGGTGATGATGGAATCGTACCGTATTTTTTTCCAGCCCGATACCACTTGCTGTCCCTCTTGGACCACCATGCGGTACATTTCGGGAATTTCCTCGGGGTTGTCCTGAAGGTCGGCGTCCATGGTGACCACCACATCGCCCGTGGCCGCCTTGAACCCTGCATGCAGGGCCTGTGACTTCCCATAGTTCTTGTAAAAACGGATGCCCTTTACGTGCTCGTTCTGTTGGGAAAGTTCGCTGATGATGTCCCAAGAGCCATCCGTGCTGCCATCATCAATAAAGATGATCTCATATAAAAAATGATTGGATTGCATCACCTGTACAATCCAATCATGTAGTTCTTTAAGCGATTCGTGCTCGTTGAGCAAAGGAATTACAATGGAAATCTGCATTGCTTGTTTCTGGAATTCCTTTCAAAAGTAGTATTTTTTGGTTTAGTATTCCGGCTTGGACTTTTTGAGGATGAGTCCGGTGATAAGTCCGATGACCAAACCAATGAGGCATCCCATGATCAGACCTATCGGATACCTTAGCCAACCAAGCTTTTTTTGCATTTCGGCGCCTTGTTGCCATTGTTCCTCGGTAATGTTGGGGTTTTCCGCCATGGTCTTGACTTTGGCCATCTCCATCGCCTTGTCCATGAAGTCTGGCTCAATAAAGTTGATGAGCACGAACTGGTAGATCAAGGAGAGGATCGTGGAGATCAGCGCGATGCCCACCGCGACCTTTAGGGCCTCACCGATGGTAAGATATCCGCCGTTCGCTTTTTTGAAGGCCATGACCCCCAACAAGATGACCACAAGGGTAAGCAGTATCGAAATGACCATAATCGGTGTGCTCATTTCGTAATGCATACCTTGGGTGTACAGCATTATGCTGAAAACAATTGAAACTACACCTAGAATTAGGCCGTAGTTAAGGGCAAATTTTCCGGTTTTTGGTTGTTGTTCTTCCATTTTTTTGATTTTTGTGTTGATTGTGGCCAATTAGTGGGCGGGCCAAGCTTTTTGTTACAGTTAAAGTTACTTTTTTATTTTTTAGGTCTTTTGAGTTGGTCGTGTCAAAGAAATCATTAAATTTGCACCTCGAAAATTCTGAGATTAAGTATTTAAGACGATGAAAAAAGATATACACCCCGGAAACTATAGAATGGTGGCTTTTAAGGATATGTCAAACGAGGATGTGTTCATCACCAAGTCCACTGCAGAGGCAAAGGAGACCATCACTGTGGATGGTGTGGAATATCCTTTGGTGAAGTTGGAGATCTCTAGGACTTCGCACCCTTTCTATACTGGTAAGACCAAATTGGTGGATACCGCTGGTAGGATCGATAAGTTCAAGAACAAGTACAAAAAGTTCAAGCAAGAAGAGGAGTAGGCCGAATAGGTCACCCTTTTTAACGATTTATAGGAGCGCTCCCGATGTTTTTCGGGGGCGTTTTTTATTTTTACAGTAGTCAAAAGCATAGCTTATGAACTTTATTCTTTCCGATGGCAACCACCGCGAAGACCTTTTTCCCTTTACACTGACCCGCCCTGTGGCCGAGATGCGCATCGGCATCCTGACCATTCGGGAAAAATGGGAGAAATGGCTGGGCGTGACCCTGAGCTTCCAAACGGAGGACTACCTTTCGGAAAAATTCCCGCTGCGGACGAGTGACAAGAATGTGGTGATCAATGGCAGCTATCTCCCCAATGAAAATGTGGTGCGGGCTGTCCAACAGTTGCAACTGGGCGAGGCCTTGATGGATGGTAGCGCGTATATCGCCTATGCCACCAAAACCCTTGATGGTGCTTTTGATGCTGCGCAATACCAGCTAATCGACCATGCGTTTGAAGGTGTCACCGTCAAAAATACCTGGGACATCTTTTCCAAGAACGGGGAGGCATTGCAGGCCGATTTTGACCTGTTGACCGCAGGAAGAAAAAGCCAGCTCATTTCCAAGACCAACCAAGTGTTGGCCCCAGAGAACATTTTTTTGGAGGAAGGAGCCACGATGGAGTTCTGTACCCTGAACGCCTCCACAGGGCCCATTTACATTGGCAAGAACGCCCTGATGATGGAGGGCAGTATGGTGCGTGGTGGTTTTGCGCTCTGTGAGGATGCCATTGTGAAGATGGGCGCCAAGATTTATGGTCCCACCACGGCCGGACCGGGCTGCAAACTGGGCGGCGAAGTGAACAACTCGGTGCTGTTCGCCAACTCCAACAAAGGCCACGATGGCTTTTTGGGCAATTCGGTGCTGGGGGAGTGGTGCAACATTGGGGCGGATACGAACACCTCCAACCTGAAGAACAATTATGCCGAAGTGCGCCTATGGAACTACCGGACCGAAAACTTTGCCCGTACAGGACTCCAGTTTTGTGGGCTCATGATGGGCGACCACAGCAAATGTGGCATCAATGTGATGTTCAATACAGGGACCGTGGTCGGTGTGAACGCCAATATTTTTGGAACAGGATTTCCAAGGAATTTTGTGCCCAGCTACAGTTGGGGCGGGGCCTCGGGTTTTACCACCTTTTTGCCCAGCAAGGCTTTTGAGGTGGCCACGGCCATGATGAAACGCCGAAACATGGCGTTCAACGATGTGGAGGCCCGCATTTTGGAGCATGTGTTTGAGGTGACGAAGCGGTGGCGGAATTTTTGAGGGGGTTGGAGAGATTTTGTTATAGCTGAGGTATATTGTCTACTAACCTTTACTATAGTAATTTGTCAACTTCAGTACTTTATGTTTTTCCAACATAAAATTATTATCAAAAAAACAATAGTCAAATATATTGGTACTATTGATTTTGAAAAAAGACATCCTATCCATGAATTTTTATTATTACTAAATTCTTTAATGTCCATTGAAAAATTTATTTTCTCAGGTTCAAGTCCCGCCACGAAATCGTATAATTCTCGAAATCGTTTTTCTTGACTCAAATAGTACGAGTCTAAAAACCAGAATATTGGAATACTAAAATAAGGTATCAAAAAATAGTCTGAAGTATTAGAAGTAATAGCAAAAATTGCTGAAGTTAGAGTGATACACCATCCTTTAATTATAAAAGAATTTGAATTCATCCTTTTAATTGCATTTTGAATAAATTCTAAATGTTTTAATTTTGACTCCATATATCTAAGATTTAAGCCATTCTTCAAGTTTTTTCCTTTTCATACCAAACTCAACATAGTAGTTCCCAGTAGAATGCTGATATTCTGTTTTTATAATAGGGTAGATTTGAAGATATTCGTTTCCAGACCATGAACCATCATTTTCTGTTATTGGCATTATTGCAATATTGTCCAAATATTTTTCACTATCACCAAATCCAAGTTCCCAATTACACCATTTTGATTGAATTGCATTTTCTGTAGCCAATAAAATAAATTTGTCATTTTCTTTTATTTTCTCCTTAATTTTAACCGCTGTTTCTCCAGATGTTTTTGTAGGCATATCTTCATCCTGCCAGTCTACATATACCTTTACTCCTAAACTTGTAAACATCTCAATTACATGTTCTAATACTTCACTGTCATCGTGTTTATGAGAAAGAAAAACAGTTATTGCTTTTTCATCTGTTTTCCCTAACAAGAACATCATTTTAGCAACAAACCTTGTACTGGTCGTGGTTTTATATAGATTTATATGGTTTTTTGTTATGAGCATTCGTAAAGCCAACGTAAAAATGAATCATTTTTAACTAGTTTATCAAATGATATCGAAGTTAACAGAAAACCACTTACAAAAACCCACATTTTCCCGCAATCATTCAACACTTTTATCAACATAACCTGCTGTTATTGTGTAGTCTGGCAGAACGTTTCATTTTGTATCAAGCCCATTCAAATCCAAAAAGCCATTGTACTCCTGGTGAAATGACTTCTTTTGGTGATGTTGCTTTTGGTTTTTTATATATCGGAAGACCTTTCCAACCACCGATTCAGAAACAGAATAGGCGGCATATCTCCCAGCTGGTGCGAGCGACACGCTCGTATCTCCTTGGTCTTAATTTTTTCAAAGAACATAATCACTTATACTTGGCACGAGCATGATGCTCGCGCGAGCGGGGGCTGTTAACTGCATTTTAGAATAATCCAAAGATTTTTTTAGCAGTATTTGGCCTGTTAATATCCAACAAATCAGTTACTCCATGTTTATCAAATCCATCAAATAAAGATTCAATACCTTTTCTCATTTTCAAATTAACTTCTTCACTATACAATGGAACCAATGAATAAAATTTTATTGTTTTATTATTCAATTTTAGTTCTTTAAAACCTTCATCTAAAATTACTGATGGGAGTAAAGCGATTGTATTCAATTTAGTTCCATAAGTTAATGGCTTAGCAGGATCACCATTAGGTATTGTATGACCAAAACTTAACCAAGTATTGTATTCATGTGGGAATCTTGCTAAAAATAACAACCATCTAATAGGCCAATAATTCGCTTCTTCATTAAAACTTTCCTCAGATAATTTCCAATCAGCAGGTAAACAAAAAGTTAATTCTGCATATTCCTCACCTTCAACACCTTTTGGTTGGGACATGGGTAGATCACTCATTCCTGAAGTGATTAAAGTGTGATAAGGCCTTTCTGAGTTTGCCTTTACCCAAAGTACATCAATATGTACTTGATTTGAACCTATTTCATGGAAAACCATTTCAATTTCACCAACATATTTCTCAATATGATTTGATATTTCTTCTATTGATGAATCTTCAGATGCAATTTTAAATTCATTCTTTTCTGATTCATTATACCTATAAATAGGTGCTCCTGACTCTGATTTTTCCATATTCTTTTATTAATTGCAGCGAACGCTAAAGATATGACTCGTTTAAATTAATTGTATCGACCGATAACGAAATTCAATGAAAAATACTACAATTTCAATGGCTGCAACCATCTAGTTTTCAGGTTTTATCAACAAAAAAAACCAGCAACAATACAATGCTGCTGGCCCATAAACTAACCTTTTTAACCCGGCTCACCGCACCACCTCACTGATTTGGACAACGGGCAGGATGTTGGTGTAGTTCGGGATATCCCCACGAATCTGCGCTGCATGGGGGCCAAATGCGTTCTGGTAATCCTCGATGCTATCAAAATACAGGTAGCCAATGGCCAAATAGGGGATGGGGTCATCGGCGGTGCGCCCGGAGATTCCCTTGTCAATCTCCAGGTTTTTTAACGTGTCCCCGAAGAGGTCGGCCAACATGGGCATGTGCTTAGTGGCATAGTAGTCCATATCGAAGGTTTTCCCCTCACCATTGGGATATAGGATGGTCACTTTGATCATCCTCTGAGGGGTTTCAGTGGTGGCTTGGGTCTGTCCATGGCCAGCAAGGCAGATGGCAAGACCGAGAATGAGTAGTAGGGTTTTGTGTTTCATAAGTTAATGGATGTTTTTTGTTTCCTATGTTGAAAAATTACAAAATTCAATCGGTTGGTAAACAGAATTTTATGAAGAATATCAACAAAAAAACCAGCAACAAAACATGCTGCTGGCTCCTATCAATTGTAGTTGAGATCTATATTATTCCTTCACTTCCGGCATTTGGGTGAAAGGCGCTATGCCAAACTCGGGGTACACCTCGGTGGGGTAGTAAAACGTGCCGCCACGTGCTACCAAAGTTATGCTCTTTATCGCCTTGATGTCCTCCACCGGGTTGCCGGGCACCAAAAAGAAATCGGCCAGTTTTCCCGGTTCAATGCTGCCCAGATCTTCCTGCCCCAGGTATTGGGCCATGTCAAGGGTGGCCAGTTTTAGCACCTCGGCATTGGTGTAGCCCAACTGCTCGGTGTACAGTTCCAGTTCGCGATGCAGGTTAAAGGCCCCGCCCAGATCGGTCCCTGCCACAATCAAAATGCCTTTTTCTTTCATCAGTTTGAGGGTTTTCACGATTTTTTGATAGGCTTCGCGGTAGGCCTTGTCCTCTTCCGCATCGGCAATCTGCGCCAGGGCCACTTTCATGCCACGCTGCTCGTTGGGCGGCATGTGGTCGATGTAATCCTCGGTGCCGGGAGATACTTGCCCGTTGCGGGAGAGCATCAATTTTTCGTGGATGGCTAGGGTAGGGTCAATGGCCGTTTTGTTCGCCACGAAGAGGTCCAGGGTTTCCTGCACCTTGGGACTGTTCAAGTCCAATTCTGGAAAGCGTTTCATGGCGGTGAGGCGTAGCAGGGTACGGGTGTCCTCCTCGGGTTCCAATACCCAACCCAGCATGGTCTGGTTGATGTGCGTCATCTCGTCAAAACCGGCGTTCAGCATGGCATTGGCGTTGGAGAAGGCAGGCACGTGCCCGGTCACGAAGAGCCCTTTTTCATGGGCCTTTTTCACAATGGCGGGCGCCCAATCCCCGTTCATGCTGTTGTAGAGCTTTACGCCATAATAGCCCAGACTGTCATAGGTGTCCACAGCGGCCAGGGCCTCGGCCTCGCTTTCCACAATGATTCCGTTGTTGGCGTTGAACTGGCTCTTGCCCTCGATAAAGCCCAATCGGGTGATGCGTGGGCCGGCCAAGACGCCAGAATTGATTTTTTCAATAAGATCGGACAGCACCTCGTTGTCGTTCCCCATATCGCGGAAGGAGGTCACCCCCGCCAAAACGTTCAACAGGGCACCGTTATCGCCGGAGTGGGCGTGCATTTCGTACAGACCGGGCACCAACGTACCACCGTTCCCTGCAATGACCACTTCGTTCTCGCCAGTGGCATCGGCCGCCTCGATGGCCGTGATCTTTTCACCTTCGACCACCACGGAAACCGGGTCGGTGAGTGCCATCGACTTGGGATCGAACACCCGTACGTTCTGGATCCGCACTTTTTTGCCATAGTTGTGGGCATATTTCTTTTGAAGGGTCTCGTAGCGTTGGGCCGAATAGTTTTCAGCCAGTTGGCGCATGTCCTTTTCCACGGCCTCAAATCCTTCACGGATCACAATTTGCCGAGGGGTAATGTAAGCGAAGAGCCGTTTTTGGTCATCCAGGATAAAATAGGAAGGGTTCAGTTCCGCCCCGGAAAGGGCATAGGTGGTCAGGGCCAGTTCCTCCTCGCCGGAAGGCTGAGGCACAGTGATCTTTTCCATCTCGGTGAGCGTCAGGTTACCAGCGGGAAGCACGGGCAAGGTGTTTTCGGGGGCGTTCAGCAGCAATCTGGCGGCCAGCACGGAGGAATAGGGGCTCCCAAACTGGTTCACATAGAGTTGGGCAGCTTCCACGTTCGCATTGCCGGAACCTGTGGCATCCGTCCAAGAGGCGTTTGTGCCCTCAAGGGAGAAATGTTCGTCAACGGCATTGCCAAAGGTGGTGTTCCCCGTTATTTTCCAATCAATGGGATAGCCTTCGGGGTTCAATACGATGGTCTCCTTCATGGTCGGGCCACGACCGTTGTTCTTGTAATCGAAATCGACATGGATGGTATCGCCCACGGTGGTGGTCTTGAGGTGACCTACCTTGTTCTCGCCGACGATGACGGAATAGGTTTCGTCCCCCTGATAGTCGGCAAGGGAAGAAACGGGTTCTTTTTTGCAGGATTGGATGGCCATCAGCGCAACGGCAATCGCCACTATTCGAAGTTTCATACGGTTGGGTTTAGAAATGAAGGTAGTAAGGTAGGGAATTTACAAATAGAACCATAGAATCGATTCAAGGCAAATCGACCTTTCATCTATGATGAAAACAATTACATTCCACAAAATAGTTAGATAATCCACTGATTTGTTCCGGTCCATTAAATGGAATGCTAAAAATCAAGTTTTGGGTTATTTTTCGAACATGATCAATTCGGAGTTGTAATCTATGGTAATCTTGAAATGCTTCAGGATTGACCCTCCGATGGCGCCTTGTACAATTTTATCCATGGAATGGATCATTATTTCAGACCATATATAATCTGGTCGTCGGGAAAACAGTACCGGGCCAACTATATGGGTTCCAATTTTGACTTCTGGGACTTCAATTATGCCTTGCTCTCCATCAGATGCTGGATAATACTTCCAATCTGGATGTTTTTGTCTCCATTCATCAAACAGGGTAGAGGAAATAAATGATCCCGCAATGGTGTTCTTGGAAGTATTAAAATATTTTTTCCCATTGTCAGAAAGTACAAAACTGGCCCCTGTATCAAAAAGCACATCCAATTGCTGGCCATCGATTTCAATCTGCATCCTGGGATGTCCATGAGTTGTGACTCCCAAACTATTTTTCTTGAATCCAATAGGTTGGATGTTCGGATCGACACCATCTGGTTGGTGAAGTGGGGTATTTAGCCAAATCTCTTCGTTTGGGTAATCCAAAGTCCACGATTTGCCAATGAAAAATCCTTGACCTAGAAATGCTTCCATGTTGGGAACTTTTTCCAGCTTTTCCCGAAGGTCTTCGGTAAGTCGGGGAATCATTAAATAAGGCTCTTTGACCACGGTAAAAGGCTTTCTTAAGATCATATTGGGTGCTGGGTAAGGAAGGGGGTAACAATCCATCTTTACCATATCCTTGAACAAAATATAATTCATGGGCATGATTCCTTTGGCTATTCCTTTTCGGACAAAAGGCTCAATATTTGGATCTTTCCTTTTGTAAGGGGACAAGATTGAGATACCGCCTCCTGTGTCACAAAAACCTAAGATGGTGTCTTTGTTGTTTAAAGGAAGTTTGACATAAAACTGTTCCCCGTCAATAAACTTGGATGGAACCAAAAATGCCCTATTCGTTTTATGGGTTGTTGGAAAGAAATCGTCCGATTCAATTAATTTCTCATCCAGTTTTTTGATCACAAAAAAATGTACGCCAACTATTATTAGAATCAGGGCAATGCCCCCTAGCCCATATTTAAGCACTCGTTTCATGCCAATTGATTTTTTGGTTATACGAACACCCGTACTACAACTGAAACGTCCTGTCAATTGCGATTCAAGTGAAGATCGGGTTTGTTTAAAACAAGTATGGGGAATGCTATAGGGGCGCAATTTACGTTATTTTTTGTTCCATGATTTAAAAATTGATCAATTACGCTATGAAATGGAGGACACTATTTTTATGGGTTTGGGACGTGGGCCCTTGGTGCCCGTCCCTCACTTTGTTGCCACAACTCTCAACAAATCATTATCTTTGCAGCCCTAAAGTCAGATGATTGGATGAACAAAAAGGTCGCATTTTACACACTCGGCTGCAAACTCAATTTCTCCGAAACTTCAACGATTGCCCGAAGTTTTGAAAAGGAGGACTTTGAGCGCGTGGACTTTTCCGAACGGGCCGATGTGTATGTGATCAATACCTGTTCCGTGACCGAGAATGCCGACAAGCGATTCAAGACCATCGTAAAACAGGCCCAAAAGGCCAACCCCGAAGCCTTTGTGGCCGCTGTGGGTTGCTATGCACAGCTCAAGCCCGAAGAACTGGCCGCTGTGGACGGGGTGGATCTGGTGTTGGGTGCCACCGAGAAGTTCAAGATCACTGATTACCTAAACGACCTCACCAAAAACAATGGGGGAGAGGTGCATTCCTGCGAGATCGAGGAAGCGGATTTTTATGTGGGCAGCTATGCCATCGGGGACCGTACCCGTGCCTTTTTGAAGGTGCAGGACGGTTGCGATTACAAATGCACCTATTGTACCATTCCGTTGGCCCGTGGCATTTCCCGTAGCGATTCCTTGGAGAACGTGCTGCACAATGCCCGTGAGATCGCTGCGCAGGACATCAAAGAGATTGTGTTGACCGGGGTGAACATCGGGGATTATGGAAAGGGTGAGTTTGGCAACAAGCGGCACGAGCATACGTTTTTGGACCTTGTGAAGGCCCTGGACCAGATTGACGGCATCCATCGCCTCCGCATATCGTCCATAGAGCCTAACTTATTGAAGAACGAGACCATCGATTTCGTGGCGCAGAGCAATTCCTTTGTGCCCCACTTCCATGTGCCCCTGCAAAGCGGGAGCGATACTATTTTGCGGTTGATGCGAAGGAGGTATCTTTCCAATCTCTATGAGGATAGGGTGAAGCGCATCAAAAAAGCCATGCCACATGCCTGTATCGGGGTGGATGTGATCGTGGGCTTCCCTGGGGAGACCGACGAGCATTTCCTTGAAACCTATCATTTCCTGAACGAACTGGATATTTCCTACCTGCACGTTTTCACGTATTCCGAAAGGGACAACACCTTGGCGGCCGATATGGAACAGGTGGTTCCCAAAAACGTGAGGAACAAACGCAGTAAAATGCTCCGTGGCCTATCTGCCAAAAAGCGAAGGGCCTTCTACGAGAGCCAACTGGGCACTACCAGGACCGTATTGTTCGAAGGGGAGAACAAGATGGGCTATATCCATGGGTTTACCGAAAACTATGTGAAGGTAAAGGCCCCTTGGAACCCTGAACTGGTGAACACTTTGCACCAGGTGGAGCTTACCGAGATCGATGAGGATGGCCTGGTGCGCTTCGAATTTATTCCGGATACCATTTTGGCATAAAAAAAGCCTTCCGGAAGGGAGGGCTTTGGTTTTTTGGGATGGTTGTTGCGCATCAGATGCGGATTCCTACGGGCAACATTTCCTTATACTGTCTGTTCTTCCTCAAGAAACCTGCAATGTGCGGACTGGTCGGTACCACGCGAAGGTTTTTTTCCTGGATTTGGTGAAGAACGGCTTTGATGAAGTCCTCTTTGAACCCCTCTTGGTCAATTTCCTCAGGAATCACCAGCTTGGTCAAAAATACCTTGCGCTCCTGGGAAGAGTATTCAATTTTGGCTAAATGCCCATTGACCGTAGTTTCAAACTGGCGCAAGAAACTATTGTCGTTAATTTCCATTTCTGTCATATAGTACTGTTTTTAATGACTCTGTAAGATTTAAATCATCCAAAAGGATAAATTTGATCAATCCCCTAAAAAAAATAGTTCAATAAATTGGGGTCAGCTGCAAAAGGGATACAAAATTAGTCAAAAAATTGTTAATTTCCTAGTGGTTGACGATCTTTGGTGGAATATGCCCAATACAAAAACCCATGTGTACCTGATGCCTGGAATGGCGGCCGCACCATCTATATTTGAGGGCATCCATCTTTCTCCCAAAACTTTTGAGGTCCATTTGTTGGATTGGTCCATCCCGGAAAAAGGAATGTCCCTGGAAGCCTACGCGCAGCAAATGTGTACACGCATAAACCATGAAAACCCTGTATTATTGGGGGTCTCCTTCGGAGGGATGCTGGTGCAGGAGATGGCCAAGTTCATCGACCCAAAAAAGGTGATTGTGGTCTCCTCGGTAAAAAGCAGGACGGAGCTTCCCAAACGGATGCTCTTTGCCAAATATACCAGGGTGCACAAACTGCTCCCGACGGGATTGGTGACCAATGTGGAGCTTTTGGCCAAATATGCCTTTGGCGAAACGGTGGCCAAGCGTTTGCACCTCTACGAAAGATACCTTTCCATCCGGGACAAGCAGTATATCGATTGGTCCATTGACCAGATCGTGAATTGGGACCAGACTGTTCCGCCCCCCAATTTGGTCCATATCCATGGGGAGAAGGACAGCGTTTTTCCGTTGGCCAACATCAAGGAATGCGTAGTGGTCAAGAACGGTACCCACACCATGATCATACACCGGGCGAGGTGGTTCAATGAAAATCTCCCCACAATAATTTTAGGATAAGCACGTCTATATAGTATCTTTACGGTACCCTAAAAAAAATTTGGCTATGAAACACTTGAAGAACATATTGGCATTTATTGGATTGATCGCGGTGACCGGCACCTTTATTTTTGCGGTACAGTCGACCCCGGAACCTGTTGAGGAAAAAGCTCCCGAAACAGTGGTGGAAAACGACAAGAATGTGGCCCAGGGCTACAGGATTAGTGCCATAGAGATTCCCGAAGACCTCAATTTTGCGGGTGAAGCCGTTCCTTTGGACGACCCCGAGATCATGGAGCGTGTAGATCGTGAATTTTTGGTGAACACTTACTGGCAGTCCAACGCTTTGTTGTTGATGAAACGTGCCAACAAGTATTTTCCCATCATAGAGCCCATTTTGAAAAAGAACGGTATCCCGGACGATTTCAAATATTTGGCCGTGGCCGAGAGTGGTCTTCAGAATGTGGTGTCACCTGCGGGGGCGACCGGTTTTTGGCAGATCATGAAGGATACGGGAAGGGAATATGGCCTTGAGGTGAACGATAATGTGGACGAGCGCTACCATGTGGAGAAATCCACCCAAGTCGCTTGTGATTACCTTAAAAAGTGGAAGGAGCGATTTGGTAGTTGGACCCTGACAGCGGCGGCCTACAATGCAGGTCCTGCAGGCATCCAACGGTTTATGGGCATCCAGAAAGCAGGGGATTACTACGATTTGTTGTTGGGCGAGGAGACAGGCCGCTACGTGTTCCGAATCATGGCCATCAAAGAGATTATTTCCAACCCAGGTAAATATGGCTTTTTGGTGGAGGAAGAGGATCTATATACCAAAGTGCCCACCTTTACTGTGGAAGTGGACACGGCCGTGACCAGTTGGGCGGATTTTGCACAGCTCTACGAGATCAACTATAAGGTACTGAAAAGGCACAACCCTTGGTTGCGTGAGCCCCATTTGAACAACAGCTCCCGAAAAAAATATGTGATCGAAATCCCGAACAAGGGGTATTATCGCACATCGAGTGCGGGGAGGTAGATTCTTAGATGGGTTACTTTTTTCAGTACTTGAACAGAAAGTAAGGCGAAGGAAAATACTGTTCCACTTTCGGCAGGTGCACTGGTGAGATGTACCCCCAGTCCATGACACCATTGTCAATGGCTTCTTGGGTAAGAATTTGAAGATGCACGTGACAAAACCAGCCACCACTATCGCTTTCTTTGCCTATATGTGCAAACTTTTCGCCAGCCTTGACCAAATCACCAAGATGCACTAAGTGAGGAGTTTTTAAATGCCCATACAAAGAATAAAAGATTACGCTGTTAATATCATGTTTCAGAATGATGTAACCTCCATAATTACCAAGGGTGGTTTCTTTTCCAGTTTTGTAGACCTCGGCATCTAAAGGGGAAAACATGGGAGTGTTGTACGGTACAACAATATCCAAGCCGAGATGGTAATACCTTTGCTCTTCAATAATATTGGGGTAGGACCGTAGCAGACTTTTTCGCTCTTCCAAATACCTGCCAATGCCCCAGCCTAGGGAGGCATCCTTTAATTCATCAAAAATCATTTGGTTAAACTGATGGAAGTCCATCAGCGGGTACTCCAGTGTTTTTGGGTTGTTGGATGAAAAATCGAAGATGTGGGGCCTTCCTTTTAGTAAATCGCCAAATAGGGGTTGGATATGGATACTATTTAGTATGAGGGGGTAGTACATAGGGTTGGTATGTAAAATATCAATCTAACTAATGTAAGGATACATTGATTCACGGTTTATCGATTTGATGATTTTTCGCAAAATTTATAAAAACGAGACTATAACAACAGCTAATCATAGAAAATAGGTTGCAAAATCTTAATGAAATACAGGTTATTTTACCAGCTCAATTAAATTAGGGTAAAAACTATCTGTTTTTCCTTTAGATGTTTTAAGGGCAAAAATTATTGGGAATGAAATATTGAGAAGATAAAGACCGATAAAAATATATAGTAAAATAGGAAATGAACCAATCTGCATGATTTTAAGAATAGTGAATGCTGTAATGGTTAAAAAGGCCATTACAGACCAAACAATTTGAAAGTTTAGTAGGTTGGCTCCAATTTTTTTTAGGCCGATTACCTTGTCTTTTTTATTTATCCATAAGACAAGAGGAATGATTATATTCCCTATGGGAATAACTAAAAAAGACAATACAGATAGATGAAAGAAAATTAAATAATTGTTGTCGGTTTCTTTACCATAATCTAAAAGGTCCTCAGCACTTATATCAAGTGCTCCACTAATTAAATTCAATGTCCTTCCTCGCGGTTCACTCTCATTGTTTTCAATCCGTTGAATAGTTCTTAAATTGACTTTTGCATACTCGGCCAATTCCTCTTGGGATAAACCTTTTTTCTTCCTTATTTGTCGAATTTTATTTCCGATTTCATTCATAATTAATTTTGATTGAAATTTTCACAAAACTACTTATGACTATAAGGTGTTGATAACGGTTTCATTGCGGCATTTTTATGGCAATTTTGTCAATTTACTGATTTTCTGTAATATACAAATGAGCTAAAAATCATTTTTAATGATTTTTCCCATTTATTCTTTTGATGACTTTATGTCATAAAAATAAATGAAAAGCTATTAAATCTTCTTCATCTGCTGCTGCATCATCTTGATCTGCTCGGTCAGCATGTTGTTTTTGTCCAGTTTTTTGGCCTCTTGCAACAATTGAGTGGCCTCGCGCTTCCTGCGCTTCTGCATAGCGATCCCGGCAAGGCTCAATTTGGCCATGGCCACATCATAATCCATGGTAAGTCCCAGTTTTAGGGCCTTTTTGAAATATTTTTCCGCCTGGGTCAGGTTCTTTTGGGAGTAAATGATCCCATGGAGGTAGTTGAAGTAGCCCTGCTGCTTTTTGATGAGCGCTCCCTCAGGGTTCTTGATTTTGTCCAACCATTTTTGGGTGCCCTCCAAGTCCTGTTTGCGCATGCGCAGAAAGGCCAAGAGGATAAACTCGTTCCTGAAATACAGGAAAATGAACACCAGGGAGAACAGGATAAGGGCAATGCCATTGCCGATGTTGCCCTCCACGAACTGGTACACGGCATAAGCAATGATAAGACCTGCGATAACGAGTTTAATATTTTTGTTGAACATAGAGTTGGAGATTTTACCGAATGTTTTAGAGGTGGCAAAAGTACTAAAAACTAATTTAATTATTTTCTTTTGGGACTTGCCAAAGTAAAAAGTCTTCGTATATTTGCGCCCAGAATTTTTCGGGAAAACATTTCCCACGAACAAAATCCATAAAAAGTTCCGAAATGAAAAGAACGTATCAGCCGTCAAAAAGGAAGAGAAGAAACAAGCATGGTTTTAGGGAGCGCATGGCGACTGCCAATGGTAGAAAAGTTCTTGCGAGAAGAAGAGCCAAAGGAAGAAAGAGATTAACCGTTTCCTCTGAGCCAAGACATAAAAAATAATGATAGCATTTCAGATTTAAATTAAAGGTGTTACTTTTCTAGGTAACACCTTTTTTTTGACCTGAAAGCAAAAAACAAGCAATAACCCTACAAAAATGCCGAAAAGAAAAGATTTAAAATCCATTTTGATTATTGGTTCTGGCCCTATCATCATCGGTCAGGCCTGTGAGTTTGATTATTCTGGTTCCCAGGCACTTAGGTCGCTTCGTGAAGATGGCATCGAGACCATTCTGATCAATAGCAACCCCGCTACGATCATGACCGATCCCACCATGGCGGACCATGTCTATTTAAAGCCTTTGACCACCAAATCAATCGTTGAGATTTTAAAGAAACATCCCAATGTGGACGCTGTTCTGCCCACTATGGGCGGACAGACCGCACTGAACCTTTGCATCGAGGCCGACCAAAAAGGCATCTGGCAGGATTTTGGAGTAGAGATCATCGGGGTGGACATCGACGCCATCAACATTACCGAAGACCGCGAAAAGTTTAGGGAGCTCATGCTTAAAATTGGTATTGGGATGCCTCCGCAGGCTTCGGCCACTTCGTTCCTAAAAGGAAAGGAAATTGCCCAAGAGTTCGGTTTTCCTTTGGTGATCCGGGCTTCGTTCACCCTTGGTGGTGCCGGGGCAGGTA
Organism: Flagellimonas baculiformis; assembly: GCF_033441575.1. Classification (NCBI taxonomy): domain Bacteria; kingdom Pseudomonadati; phylum Bacteroidota; class Flavobacteriia; order Flavobacteriales; family Flavobacteriaceae; genus Flagellimonas; species Flagellimonas baculiformis. Next base: position 51,541 of record NZ_JAUZVW010000006.1, on the reverse strand, counting down.
TTGTGTACGATCCTGAGGATTTTGACGATATGTTGAGCCATGGTCTCGAAGTATCGCCCATCCACGAGGTGATGATCGACAAGGCCCTTATGGGTTGGAAAGAATACGAATTGGAGCTGCTTCGCGACAAGAATGACAACGTGGTCATCATATGTACCATTGAGAATATGGACCCGATGGGTATCCACACCGGGGATTCCATCACCGTGGCCCCAGCCATGACCCTTTCGGACAGGACGTTCCAACGGATGCGGGACATGGCCATCCACATGATGCGCAGTATCGGGGATTTTGCAGGAGGCTGTAACGTACAGTTTGCCGTTAGCCCCGATGAGAAAGAAGACATTATCGCCATCGAGATCAATCCAAGGGTGTCAAGGTCATCTGCTTTGGCGTCCAAAGCGACAGGTTACCCTATTGCAAAGATTGCCGCCAAACTGGCCATTGGTTATACCTTGGACGAATTGGATAACCAGATCACCAAGTCCACTTCGGCCCTGTTCGAGCCCACTTTGGATTATGTGATCGTGAAAATACCCCGTTGGAACTTTGATAAGTTTGAAGGATCGGACAGGACATTGGGACTGCAGATGAAATCCGTAGGGGAGGTCATGGGAATTGGCCGTTCGTTCCAGGAAGCATTGCACAAGGCCACACAATCTTTGGAAATCAAGCGGAATGGATTGGGTGCCGATGGCAAGGGGTACAAAGATTATGAGACCATCATCGAAAAACTACGTGTGCCCAGCTGGGACCGGGTTTTTGTGATCTATGATGCCATTCAGTTGGGAATTCCGTTGAAGAGGATTCAAGAGATCACCAAGATAGACATGTGGTTCCTGAAGCAATACGAGGAGCTCCATTTCTTGGAGATGGAAATTTCAAAATATACCATAGAAAGTCTGCCCAAGGCCCTATTGTTGGAAGCCAAGCAGAAAGGTTTTGCCGACCGGCAGATAGCCCATATGCTGGACTGTTGGGAAAGTGAGGTCCATAGCAAACGTATGGATATGGGCATCAACCGTGTCTATAAGTTGGTGGATACCTGCGCGGCGGAGTTCAAGGCCGTGACCCCGTATTATTACTCTACTTTTGAGGAGGAAATCGAAACGGCCGATGGTCATCGTTATGTCGCCAACGACAGCGTGGTGACGGACAAGAAAAAAGTGGTGGTGCTCGGTTCGGGACCCAACCGAATTGGACAGGGAATCGAGTTTGACTACTGCTGTGTCCATGGTGTTCTGGCAGCTGCCGAGTGCGGATATGAGACCATCATGATCAACTGTAACCCCGAAACAGTCTCCACGGATTTCGATACGGCGGACAAACTCTATTTTGAGCCTGTGTTCTGGGAGCACATCTACGACATCATCCTGCATGAAAAACCCGAAGGGGTGATTGTGCAGTTGGGTGGGCAGACCGCCTTGAAATTGGCCGAAAAACTGGACAAATACGGGATCAATATTATAGGAACCAGTTTCCAATCCCTGGATTTGGCAGAGGACAGGGGAAGTTTCTCCACCTTGCTGAAGGACAATGATATTCCCTACCCAAGGTTTGGAGTGGCCGAGACTGCCGATGAGGCCCTGGAACTGGCCGATCAACTCAACTTCCCATTATTGGTAAGACCATCCTACGTATTGGGCGGGCAAGGAATGAAGATTGTCATCAACAAAGAAGAACTGGAGGCCCATGTGGTGGACTTGTTGCGAAAGATACCCAACAACAAACTGCTTTTGGACCACTATTTGGATGGGGCGATAGAAGCAGAGGCCGATGCCATTTGTGATGGGGAAGATGTGTATATCATTGGGATCATGGAGCATATAGAACCTTGTGGGATTCACTCGGGCGATTCCAATGCCACTTTGCCACCGTTCAACCTTGGGGAATTTGTGATGCAACAGATCAAGGACCATACAAAGAAGATAGCGTTGGCCTTGAACACGGTCGGGTTGATCAATATCCAGTTTGCAATCAAGGACGATATTGTGTACATCATCGAGGCGAACCCTAGGGCGTCGCGTACCGTTCCCTTCATAGCAAAAGCCTATGGTGAACCTTATGTGAACTATGCCACCAAGGTGATGTTGGGCGAGAAAAAGGTGAAGGACTTCGTGTTCAACCCAAAATTGGAAGGATATGCCATCAAGCAACCGGTGTTCTCCTTCAATAAGTTCCCGAACGTGAACAAGAACCTAGGACCGGAGATGAAAAGTACCGGAGAGAGTATCCTATTCATCGAAAGTTTGAAGGATGATGAATTCTATAACCTCTACTCGCGAAGAAAGATGTATCTGAGCAAATAAAATGCGAGAGGGATAACTAAAAAAGCCGCTGAATTTCAGCGGCTTTTTTAGTTATTAATCCATTAACCTAAAGGATTCCGCCATCAAACTATAGGTTTTCGCATGTTCCTCTTTCTTGCTTTTGAGGGTCCAAGCCATAATCATATACACATTTTCCGGCCCTTCAACGAACGTCAGGAAATAGGAGATTTCCTCATCGACCCCATCCACATGGGCGTCCATTTCCACTTGCTCGGCATCAAGGCCGTTTATTTTCATCGACCTGGGCGAAGATTGGGTGTTGACCCGCATTCGTTCATTAAAAAGCTGCAACTGGATGTACCTGTAATTTTCTATCAGTGAAAGATTCTCGTCATAGCTGTCCAGTTCCTTGAAAAGATCCACAAACTCGTCCTTGGGCTCATCAATGACAATGGCGTAGGCCTCTTGGAACAGGTTTTGGTATTGAAGCGATGCCTCGTCGTTCAGGCCGGTGGTGCTCTTCATGAACCGAGGGATATCCATTTGGTAGCGCTCGTTTACTACAACCGTATTGAAATCTTCGGGTTGGGGCTCCGAGTTGGATTTTTTGGTCTTGAAATCGATGCAGGACGTGAACGATAGACCTACGAAGAACAACAGCGGAAGGACAAATTTTCTCATAAATAGGGTTTAGTGGTGCATTTGCATAGGAACGAATATAAGGTTTAATTGTTTTTGAAAGACAAAAGGCCCCGCTCGGGGCCTTTGCAACTTTGATTTGTAAACTTGATCAATTCTGCAAGGGTTTGTGTGTGCTGATCGCAATACGGTTCCAGGCATTGATGGCTATAATGGCCATGACAATCTGTGAGAAATAGTGTTCATCAAAGAGCTGTATGGCTTGCTCATAGGTTTTTTGGCTCAACCCCTTTTGGTGTACCAAGGTGATTTCTTCCGTCATTTTTAGAATGACCTGCTCCTCTTCGGAATAAAGCTCAGTGTCCCACCAGGCATCCAGCAGGAACAAACGTTCTGGGTTTTCACCCATTTTTAGGGCATCCTTGGTGTGCATGTTGATACAAAATGCACAACCGTTGAGTTGGGAGGCCCTGATCTTGATCAGCTCATAGTGGATTTTGTCCAGTTGGCCCTGTTGGATGTATTTTTCCAGTCCGAACATGGCCTTGAAAGCCAAAGGTTCCGCCGCATCGATTTGAATTCTTTTTTCCATCTTTAGATATGTTTTGAATTATTGATGCGAAGGTAGGCCAGGGGCCGTCCCTACAACTTAAACAGGTTTAAGAACGCCTTTTTGCGCGGATTTCGCTCACATATTCCGGGGTAAGCCCCAAAAAGGAAGCAATGAGGTATTGAGGCACCCGTTGGGCAAAATTGGGGAAGGACTCAGTGAAGTGAAAATAGATATCCTCTTTGGAAAAATCGAACAGGTATTTCATTTTGATAAGAGAAGCCCCGTATGCGGTCTGGTAGATCATACGGAAATAGCGTTCGAGTTGGGGGTATTTCTCCAATAACCGTTCCTGTTGGTCCAGACTGATGGAGAGCACTTCGCTTTTCTCCACGGCCTGGATGAAAAAGTCCGTGTTTTTCTTGTTCTGAAAAGCCAAAAGGTCCGTCAGCCACCAGTTTTCCAAGGCAAACTGTACTGTACGCTCCACGCCTTTTTCATTGACGAAGTACATGTGCATGCAACCTTTCAGGACCACATGGGCATGGGTGCATGGCCCGCCTGCATGCATCAAGATCTCCTTTTTGGCCAGCTGTTGTTCCTCAAAAAAAGAGAGTATGTCGCCGAACTCTTCTTCCGAAAGGGTCACATATTGCCCCAAGTGCCCGAAAAATGATTCAAGAGATGCTCTTTTCATGAAAATGGTCTTAAAAGCGTACAAGTTACGGAGGAAAATGGAAAATGGACTTGGATGTGGCATGTATCATCACTTTTGTTAAAACCATGACCATAATTTTACACTTAATGAAGGTATTGTTTGCATATACATATTTTCTAGCAAAAATGATTTGTGTTATACTGATTTTAACCATAATTAACACAGACTATTTGTTGGAGAAACTTCGGTGACCTAGTTTTGTTGTCCAAATGAAAAAGGCGTTCAGCACATATTTTATCCCTCTTTGTATCCTTTTGTTGGGAGGGTTCATCAATAGCTATGCGGATTCGCAGTACGATTCCGATGCGGAGAATGCCTGCTTCATTCAGTACGAACAAGACCAATGTCCAGCATCTTCCATAGGATTGCAACATTTGGAATTGGAGAAAAAGTATTATGCCGAGACCGAGGTAGGTGAAAAAGAGGAAAAAGACGAAGAAACTTCTTCATTTCATTCAGAGGTAAGACATGGCAGCTATTTGGCTGCCTTTTTTTATGCCCCGCTCGGGGAACAGTATTCCACTGAACTTGAGACAAATCCTAGGCATCTGGCCTTCGATTCCGGTGTTGTCGACCTTAAGCGGCACATCAGGTTCCAGGTTTTTAGAATTTAGTATTTCCACCTAAGGAAGGCAGTTTCGTATTCCATAGCTTTCCATCCCAGCCCTTTTTGGGCCATTTTCATTGACCGGGCAATCCCTTCACGACGATAGGAATTTCCCAAAGTACATCACACAAATCAATTTCTAAACCAGTAAAGACCATGAGGAAAGTTATCATCTTCCTTGGCATGCTTGTGTTGCTTTGCCATACAAGTTGCGAATCCAAAAAACACGAAAAAAAGGACGAGACCAAATACCTCGTCTCCAGCCCCATCTTAAAGGACACCTCCATCACCAAAGATTATGTCTGCCAAATCCATTCCATTAGGCATATTGAACTAAGGGCCTTGGAAAAGGGATATCTACAGCACATTTATGTGGATGAGGGCCAGTTTGTAAAAAAGGGCCAACAAATGTTCCACATCATGCCCAATGTCTATCAGGCCGACCTTCAAAAGGCCAAGGCAGAGGCCGAAGTTGCCGAGATCGAATACAAAAACACCCAACTGTTGGCAGATGGCAACGTGGTATCAGCAAATGAACTGGCCATGGCCAAGGCCGAATTTGACCGGGCCAAGGCCGAAGTGGCCCTCGCTCAGACCCATTTGGGCTTTACGGACATCCGTGCCCCATTTGACGGCATCATGCACCACTTGGAAGCCAGGGAAGGGAGCCTTTTGGATGAAGGGGAACTGTTGACCACCTTGTCCGACAACAGCAAAATGTGGGTCTATTTCAATGTGCCCGAGGCCGAATACCTGGATTACATCACCAGTGCCAAAAAAGACAAAAAGCAAGAGGTGGAACTTTTGATGGCGAACAACAAAAAGTTCAACCAGCCCGGGGTTGTGGAAACCATTGAGGGGGAATTCAACAACGAGACAGGGAACATTGCCTTCCGGGCCACTTTTGGCAACCCCGACGGCATTCTTCGCCATGGGGAAACTGGAAGCATCTTGATGACCGTTCCCTTGAAAAATGTCCTGCTCATCCCCCAAAAGGCCACTTTTGAGGTGTTGGACAAAAAATACGTGTTCGTTATCGACAAGGATGACAAAGTGCGCCAGCGCGAAGTAACGATTGGGGCTGAACTTCAACACCTGTTTGTAGTGGAAAAGGGATTGTCCAAGGATGACAAAGTCTTGTTGGAAGGCATCCGTATGGTAAAAAACGGCGAGAAGATCCACTATGTGTTCGAGAAACCGGAGAAGATCTTGACGAGCCTGGACCTGTACGCAGAGTAACAACCTAAAAATCTTCAGACAAGATGTTCAAAAAATTTATCCATAGGCCAGTATTGGCCATTGTGATCTCTGTGATCATTGTGTTCACGGGACTACTTGCCATCAAGCAGTTGCCCATCTCACAGTTTCCCCAGATCGCCCCAACCACTGTAAACATATTCATTGCCTATCCTGGTGCCAGTGCCGACGTATTGGTGAAATCAACCTTGATTCCTTTGGAAACGGCGATCAACGGGGTGCAGGGCATGCGTTATATCGCTTCCGATGCCACCAGTGCCGGGGAAGGAACCGTTCGTATCATTTTTGAACCGGGCACGGACCCTAACGAAGCGGTGGTGCGGGTCAAAACGCGGGTGGACCAGGTGATGCCCTTGTTGCCGGATCTGGTGCAGCGGGAAGGGGTGATCATTACCCCGGTAATTCCCAGTATGCTGATGTACGTAAACCTCTATAGCAAGGAGGACAATGCAGATGAGCTGTTCCTGTACAACTATGCCTATACCAAAATGATTCCTGAAATCCAAAGGATCAATGGTATAGCCACTGCCCAAATTTTGGGAAGCAGAAAGTTTGCTATGCGAATTTGGTTGAAACCGGATCGTATGCGGGCCTATAGTGTGTCTGCAGAGGAAATCTTGGAGGCGATGGAGGAACAGAGTATCATTGCCCGTCCCGGTAGATTGGGACAGAGTTCAGGTAAAAATGCCCAATCCTTGGAGTATGTGTTGGTCTACCAAGACCGATATAGTGAACCCGAGCAGTACAAGGATATTATTATTAAAGCCAATGAGGAAGGGGAAATCCTAAAATTGGGCGATTTGGCCGATGTGGAGCTCGGTAGCGAGTTTTTCGATATTTACTCCAATTTGGATGGAAGACCTTCTGCTTCCATTGTGTTAAAACAAACGTTTGGCAGCAATGGTAGTGAGGTGATCAAGGAGGTAAAAACAAAATTGAAAGAATTGGAAGCCGATCTACCTCCCGGCATGGACTATCAGATCAGTTATGACGTGTCCAATTTCTTGGACGCTTCGATAGATCAAGTGATCCATACACTACGCGATGCGTTCATTTTGGTGGCCATTGTGGTGTTCCTCTTCTTGGGGGATTGGCGCTCGACCCTCATCCCGATCATTGCGGTGCCCGTTTCCTTGATCGGTGCCTTCTTTGTGATGCAAATGTTCGGACTGTCCATCAACTTGATTACACTCTTTGCCTTGGTATTGGCCATTGGTATTGTGGTGGACAACGCCATTGTGGTCGTGGAAGCGGTACACGTGAAGATGCATGAAGAAAACCTCACGCCATACAAAGCGTCCTATGAAGTTTTGGGGGAAATTGGTGGAGCCATCATCGCCATTACTTTAGTAATGACCTCTGTATTTATCCCAATTTCGTTTATGACGGGACCTGTCGGGGTCTTCTACCGACAGTTCTCCATCACCATGGCAGGTTCCATTGTGATTTCGGCCATTGTGGCATTGACATTGACTCCGGTACTCTGTGCGATGATGTTGAAGAATACCCATGGTCAACCCAGAAAAAAATCCCCAGTGAACCGTTTCATCGATTGGTTCAATGGCAAGTTTGAAAAACTTACGGGAAGGTATGTAGGTGTTTTGAACAAGATCGTAAACCGCAGGGTGGTCACTTTTGGAATTCTGTTGGCGTTCTGCGCGGGAATCTTCTTTACAAATCAAGTGTTGCCTGCCGGATTTATCCCCAATGAGGACCAAGGGATGATCTACGCGATTATCCAGACCCCTCCCGGTGCTACCTTGGAGCGTACCAATGCCGTGGCACGAAAACTTCAGGAAATCTGCGAAGAAACCGAAGGTGTGGAATCCGTTTCATCCTTGGCCGGATATGAGATTATGACCGAGGGTAGGGGTTCCAACGCCGGTACCTGTCTCATCAACCTAAAACCGTGGTCCGAAAGGGAACATACCGTCCACGAGATCATGGAAGAATTAGAGGAAGAAACCAAAGACCTGGGAGCGGTCATAGAATACTTTGAGCCCCCCGCCGTTCCTGGGTTCGGTTCTTCCGGTGGTTTCGCCATGCGTTTGTTGGACAAGACCAATGGTACCGACTACCACGAGTTCGAAAGGGTGAACAATGACTTTATGGACGCCCTAAGGCAACGTAAGGAGTTGACGGGTCTGTTTACCTTCTATGCGGCCAATTATCCACAGTATGAGCTGAAAATCAATAATAAGGCAGCGATGCAGAAAGGTGTTTCCATAGGAAAAGCCATGGAAAACCTGAACATTCTCATCGGTAGTACCTATGAGCAAGGGTTCATCCGTTTTGGTCGATTCTTCAAGGTGTATACCCAGGCAGCGCCAGAATATCGCGCACTTCCATCCGATTTGGAGAAACTCTTTGTGAAGAACGAAGAGGGCGAAATGGTGCCTTATTCCGCTTTTATGGCCATGGAAAAACGTTTGGGTCCCAATGAGATCACCCGTTACAACCTCTACAACTCAGCCGCAATCAACGGTCTGCCCGCCAAGGGATATACGACGGGCGATGCCATCGATGCCATTAAGGAAGTAGCGGCGCAGACCCTGCCCCGTGGCTACGATATCGCCTGGGAGGGATTGTCGTTCGATGAGGCACAACGTGGTAATGAGTCGCTCTATATTTTCATCGTGGTATTGATTTTCGTGTATTTGGTACTGGCAGCGCAATACGAGAGCTTCTTGCTGCCCATGGCCGTAATCCTTTCCTTGCCCGTTGGTGTATTCGGTTCCTTCTTCCTGTTGAAGTTGATGGGATTGGCCAATGACGTGTATGCACAGATCGGGGTCATCATGCTGGTGGGACTTCTGGGTAAAAACGCGGTATTGATCGTGGAGTTTGCCGTTCAGAAACACCGACAGGGCGCCACGATCCTGGAAGCGGCCATTGAAGGTTCCAAGCAACGATTCCGCCCTATTTTGATGACATCCTTTGCCTTTATTGCCGGTTTGATACCATTGGTGGTGGCTTCGGGCGCTGGAGCCATCGGTAACCGTACCATTGGCGGTTCTGCCTTGGGAGGGATGCTCATCGGGACCATTTTCGGGGTGCTAGTGATTCCTGGATTGTATTTCATTTTCGCCAAGATGTCCGAAGGCAAGAGCCTTATCAAGGATGAGCATGACGAGCCCATTTCAGAAGAATTCTTCAAAGAGAATGAAAACGAAAGTAAGCTACGTACACGCTTGCGCGAGGTGAACAAACTGTTGAAAAGAATGACCACACGAAATGGAAACAAAAAGAAAAATGACAAAGATGAAGAACAGTAGATCTTTTTTAATCGCAATGATTTCGCTTGTGGCCTTTTATGCCTGTGTGCCCACCCGCGAGATCCGGGACGAGAATACAGCTGTTCCCGAGCAGTATCAAAACCAGTCCACGGACACAGTGAACTCGGGATTGGTGCAGTGGAAGGACTTTTTTAAAGACCCCAACCTGATTGCCTTGATCGATACGGCCTTGGTGAAGAACCAAGAGCTGAACATCATGCTGCAACAAGTGGATATGTCCAAAAACGTAATCCGGGCGAAGACCGGGGAATATTTGCCCTTTGTCAACTTTCAGGCCGGTGCCGAAGTGGAAAAAGTAGGGGAGTATACCCGCAATGGTGCCGTGGAGAAGAACCTTGAGGTGAAGGAAGGGGAAGAATTTCCCGAACCCCTGACCAATTATGGTCTGGGTGCCTTTGCCACTTGGGAACTTGATGTGTGGAAAAAACTTCGCAATGAAAAAAAGGCAGCCGTGTACGAATACCTTTCCAGTATGGAAGGTAAGAATTTTATGGTCACCAATTTGGTTGCGGAGATTGCGGATTCCTATTATGAGCTGATGGCGTTGGACAACCAATTGGCCATCATTGACCAAAACTTGGAAATCCAGCAGAATGCCCTCAACATGGTGAAACTTCAGAAACAGGCGGCACGTGCCACCGAATTGGCGGTGCAGCGTTTTCAGGCGGAAGTGTTGAAGAACCAAAGTCACAAGTACGAGATCCAGCAGGAAATCGTGGAGACCGAGAACAAACTTAATTTTTTGATTGGTAGGTCACCACAACACATCAATCGTACTTCGGATAATTTTATCGATACCCCGATCGATCATCTGTACGCGGGAGTTCCTTCGCAATTGTTGCAGAACCGTCCCGATGTGCGCCAAGCTGAGTTGGAATTGGCAGCCGCCAAATTGGACACCAAAGCGGCCAAGGCCAGTTTTTATCCACAGTTTACCATCAAAGCGGGGGTGGGGTTGGAAGCATTCGACACCAAATACCTGACCACCACGCCAGAATCCGTTCTGTATTCGGTGATGGGTGATATGGTGGCGCCCTTGATCAACCGAAATGCGATCAAGGCGCAGTATCTGAATGCGACGGACAGACAGTTGCAGGCGGTGTACGAGTATGAAAAAGCCATTTTGAACGCCTATATCGAAGTGGCCAATCAGTTGTCCAACATCGACAATTTGAAAAAGAGTTATGAACTGAAAGACGGTCAAGTACAGGCCCTGACCCAATCCATCGACCTTTCCACGCGTTTGTTCCAGTCCGCACGAGTGGAATATATCGAGGTGCTTTTGGCACAACGGGAGGCTTTGGAATCGAAGATGGAGCTTGTAGAGACCAAAAAAGACCAGCTGCTGGCCCAAGTAAAGATGTACCGGTCTTTGGGCGGCGGCTGGAATTGATGCCCCAAAACCAATGAGCCTACTGTGTTGGCTGTTGATTTACCCAAGTGAAAGTCCATTTACATTTGTAAATGGGCTTTTTTAATGTAGTCTCCGTGCTTTAAAGACTATTCGTCATTCAGGGAATCAATGCCCTGGTCCTTCAAGTGTTCAAGATGCCCTTTCATCGCATTGACCTGTTCTAGGGGGTGTCCTTGCCAGACGGTAACTTCACCCACCACTTTGAACGGATGGATGGAACGATATGATTTGGTAGGATTTCCAGGAAATTTCTGATCGGTCAAATCTGGGTCATCCTCAATTTCTCCAGTAGGTTCCACCAAATAGATACGTTGGCGACCATTGCCCGATGCAAGTTCGGCACCCCAGATAGCAGCATCCAAAGTGGAGGTCAGGAAGATGTATTTGGCATTTTTCCGTTGGCCGTAGTTGGAATTGTATCCAGGTTCGATGGTATCACCGATTTTAAGGTCTGCCTTTGTGCCGTGAAAGTATGTTTGGGCAAAAGGACTTTGAGCTGTACTTTGATTTTTTTCGTCTTGTCCCAATGTGTTGTGTTTTTATCTTTTTTGTAGGTTGAACACGGTTCCCGCAGGATCTTGGATCCAATGCATATTTTTGGGAATTTCCTCGATTTCGTCACACGTTTCCACTCCCTTCTGTTCCAGATAAGTTGTTGCTTCTTCCACATTGGGAACAGTAAGTTGCAACCAGGTTTCTGAGTGTGTATAGTTGTCCACACAGTCCAGCCATATGATATTATTGCCAAATTTCACCTCGTGTGTTCTTGAAACGGTGGGGTTGTCAATGGGTTTTTCTTCCACTTCCAATTTTAGAATGTCCTTGTAGAAAGCAACCGTTTTGTCATATTTACTTTTCGGGATTTTTATGGCAATATTGATTCCTGCTTCAAATTTTGGGGTCATGTTTATTATTTGATTTTTATAAGTTGTCAATTGGATAAGCTGATAGGCGTGATGCTCCGGGCGATTTTTTGAGAAAAAACCGTGCCTGCCTGCCCGCAGACAGGTGAGAACTATCATTTTAAGTCAAAACACCGCTGAATTATTCCTAGTCCCGATATTTTTCAAACCAAGCCAGCACACTGGCGATCTTCGCGATCAAATTGCTGGGTTTGTTGGCAATGCCGTGTGAAGCTCCGGGAATACGCACCATGGCCGTTTCCACGTTTTGCAGTTTCAGGGCGGCATAGAACTGCTCCGATTCCGCGATGGGGGTTCGGTAATCTTCTTCTCCCGTCAACAACATGGTGGGGGTGGTCACATTGCCCACATAGGTCAACGGAGAGCGGCGCATATAGTTTTCGGGATCTTCCCAAGGCTTTTTGCCGAACCAATATTTGGAGAAAAACTGGACCCCATCGGCATACAGCACAAAACTGGTCCAATTGATCACAGGTTTCGCTACAACGGCTGCCTTGAAGCGGTCTGTTTTGCCCACAATCCATGCCGTGAGCACGCCACCGCCGGAACCACCTGTCACAAATAAGTTGTTTTTGTCCACATAGCCTTTTTCCAAAAGGGCGTCCACCCCAGACATAAGGTCTTCGTAATCATGGTTGGGGTAATCGTGATGGATAAGGTTCCCGAATTCTTCCCCATAGCTGGTACTTCCCCGTGGATTGGTATAGAACACCACATACCCCGCTGCGGCATAAGCTTGTATTTCAGCAGAATACACTGCCCCATAACTGGTAAACGGTCCACCGTGGATTTCCAAGATCATAGGGTATTTTTTGGAGGGATCAAAATCGGGAGGTGTGACCACCCAACCTTGGATCTTGCGTTGGTCATAAGAGGACTCCCACCACATTTCTTCCACTTTGCCCAATTTCTTGAACGAAAACAGGTCATCGTTCAGTGCGGTGAGGCGCTTGCTGCCTTTGGTATCGGAAACGCCCAAATCGGAGGGATGGCTGGTATCGCCCAGGGTATAGGCAAACCTATTGTTGGATGATGCCGAAAAACTGGCAGCATTATACGGTCTGCCCAACGAAAGGCCCCCCAATCCGTCGGTAATGTCCTCCACTTTTCCAGAAAGGCTGATGGACGCCAATTTGCCCATTCCCTTGTCGGTATAGATGAAATGAAGACCGGTCCCTTTGCTGTTCCAGGCCATATCTTCCACATCGCGGTCAAAATCCCCCGAAACCAACTCGGAATTGGAACCATCGGTGTTCATGACATACAACCGGGTCACTTGGTATCCTTGCAAGCGGTCGTCATAACCCAGATATGCTATTTTGGAACCATCTGGGGACAACACGGGATTGCCATCGGGGCCATAACGGTCGGTCAAGGGAGTGGTTTTCCCATCCTTGACGTTGATGCTGTATATTTCACTATCGGCAGGCTCAAACTCCTCATCCTTGTGGAAATTGGCGCTGAAATACAGATGGTTGCCATCTTTGGACCAGATGGGGGCACCATGGTCAAACTCCGAAAAAGTCAACTGTTTGGGTGTGCCACCGCTGATGGGCAGGGTGAACAATTGGGTATTGCCCCCTTTGATGTATCCTTGTCCATCGCCACGGTAGTTCATCTTGTCAATGTATTTGGGTGGGTCGTTCCACTTGGCCCCTTCGGGTTTTGGGGGCATTTTGATGATGGATTTGTCCTCTAATGGTACAAACATGTTGAATGCCAAGTAAGTGTCGTCATGGGACCACGAAACTTGTCCCGGAGATTTTGGGGTATTGGTGAGGGCCATCGTTTCCTTGGTATCCAACCACATGAGATAGAGCTTCATCTTGTCATCCGCCATGTTGGATTTGAAGATGATCTTTTTGCCATCGTGTGACCATTTTGGTGCAAAATCATTTTGGTTTCCCGTGGTCAACGGACGATTGTTGGAACCGTCGAAATTCACGATCCAGAGGTTGGAGAGGTTTCGGTCGGTCATTACGTCCTTAAAGTTCCGAACATAAATGATTTTTGTTCCATCTGGGGAAATCTGTGGGTCGGAAACATACTCCATGTTGAAGATGTCCAGCAATTCCAAGTTCGATTGTACTTGACCAAACCCTAAAGGGTTTATGGCCACCAAAAGGAGCAAGGTGACGAGTGATTTTTTCATTAGGATGGGTTTAGAAAGTTTTGATTCCTAAAAATACGGAATAATTCTCCGCGAATGTCAGGTCGAGCGCAGTCGAGACCCAATAATTGGTAATTCTATCCAAATACTTCTCGATAGCTCCTTCGACTGCGTTCAGGATGACATCTCGAAGCGATAGTTTCCGTAAGTTGGTGTTATGGATTAGGGAAGATGAAATATAATTCGAAAGCAGTTTGATCAATACGTCGTGGTCATGCTGCTGTCCACACAGATGATAAAGTCCGCAATACCCTTGTTTTCGGCTTCCAATTGGTGCACATTGTCCTGCATCACAGTGGAAATGGTCCCGTACTGCAAATCGGGGCGGTCTTTTTTCAGGTACCAAACAATACCTTCATAGTCATTGCTGTGATAGGCTCCGTTGTAGTGGAGGAACAAACTGCCTTCCTTGTAATTTTTCAGGATGAAATGCGCCATGGTAGCATCTTTGATGGCCTGTGCCATCACTATGGAGGGTGTGGCATGGTCGCCCATCATGGCCAACATGTTCTTATATCCGGGCAGTTCCGGGTCGTAAGCGATCGGTAAGGGGGCTATCCACGACTTTTGCTCTTGGGTAAGCGTGTCCAACGCTTGGAAACCACCTCCTTTATAAACCAGACTGGCGTAGCGACGGGGCACATTGGAAGCCACAAAGGCCAATTTTTTGTCCTTGGCGAAATCCACTAAAGGAGCATAATCGGTTTTGTGGTTGTTCCACAGTCGGGCGGTGGAGTCCAAGGCCTTGTAATCGATACTGCCCGTCAAATAGGCGTCCAATTCATCCTGATTGTCGGCCTCGATCATTTCGGCACCGAGAATGAGCGGTCTTTTGGCATACAGGTCGGCAGTGAGCTCGTATTGCAACCAATGTGAAATGGGGTTGTTATGCAATTCCCCGAAGAGGACCATATCCTTTTCTTCCAAGCTTTTCACCATTTTTTCATAGGAAACCTTTTTGCCCTTGGCATTGTAGATGATATAGGGTGCTTTTTGGGCGAAACCAAAGGTTAGGTAAAGGGTGAAGATGAAAAGGAAGAGGAGTTTTTTCATTTAATTGTTGTTATTCAGTTGCTTAACTAAATTTTGATGCAGTAGCCATATTTCTTTTATAGGAACGGCCTTTCGGCTAAGTTCATTAATGTCATCATATTTAGTCCAGAGATAAGGGAAAAATGAGATTACTTTGTTACCATCTAAGGATTTGATATCGGTTTCCCATCCTTTCCACCTGACATTTGAGTAAAAATCAGATAAATTTCCGACAAATGTCCACCATATGAATTCAGAATATCCCATATTCATTGGCTCCCATTCAAGAGTGTCAGGGGCGAAATAGTAAATACTCCCAATATCCTCACCAAGGACACCTCCATTGATAGCAAAAAAACCACCAACAATATCATCGGCAATTAAATAGATTGTTGGATAATCACCAAAATTTTCTAATGTCTTCCCTTTATTCCACTCAGGAAGCGTCCTGTCCAATTTAAGATGGCCAGATCCTAAAATCCGTATCCAGCCGTTATCAACCAAAATACCTCCTGTTTCATAAACGATGGCACCCATTGGAGATCTAGTGGTTACTTGAGTTTGAAGAAGTGCATTTTTAGCCCTAATTGTATCTTTTTCAAGAATTTCGATTGGATTTGTCGCTTCATCTATCCATTCTTTCACTATATCCCAACCTGGCTCCTTTTTGTTTATTAGTTCTTCAAATGATTTTAAATCATTACTCTGACCATACAATATTCCTTTAAATAGTAAAATAAGAAGAACTGACTTTTTCAAATCTTAACTTTTCAATTTACTCCTCCCACTCCGTATGAAAAATCCCTTCGCGATCCACGCGCTCATAGGTGTGCGAGCCAAAATAGTCGCGTTGCGCCTGGATGAGGTTCAGCGGCAATCGGCTGCTGGTATAGGCATCAAAATAGGTGAGGGCATTGGAAAGTCCCGCCAAGGGAATTCCATTGATGGCTCCATAACTCACCAATTCTCTTGCGGCACCCACGGTTTCCTTTACTTTTTCCACAAAGGAAGGGGACAGCAATAGGTTTTCCAGCATCTCATTGGCTTGGTAGGCATCGGTGATGTCGGCCAACAAAGCGGCTCGGATGATGCAACCTGCCCTCCAGATCTTGGCGATCTCACCCAGTTCCAGTTCGTAACCATATTCCTTGGAGGCATCGGCCAATTGGTGCATGCCCTGCGCATAGGTGATGATAAAGGCAAAATACAATGCCTGTTCTGCTTTGGAAATAAAATCGGCTTTTTCCACCGCTTGGGGTGTTGGGCGATCATACAGATTGTCAGCGATTACACGTTCCTCTTTCAAGGCTGAAATTTCGCGCATGCTCACGGCCACATCGATGGTGGGGATGGGTATGCCTAGGTCCATGGCGTTTTGTGACGTCCATTTTCCGGTTCCCTTTTGTTTGGCCTTGTCCAAGATCTTGTCCACGAGTTCGCCATCGCCCAAATCGTCTTTTTGCTCAAAGATTTCAGAAGTGATCTCTACCAAAAAGGATTGCAATCGGCCTTGATTCCATCGTGCAAAGGTGTGGTGCAGTTCTGCATTGGAGAGTCCGCCTGCTTTTTTCAGCAGGTCATAGATTTCGGAAGTAAGCTGCATCAACCCGTATTCGATACCGTTATGCACCATTTTCACATAATTCCCGGCGGATTTTGGACCCAAATAGGCCACACAGGGCTCACCTTTGTATTTGGCGGAAACCGCCTCAAAAATAGGTTTTACGTGTTGGTAAGCCTCTTTGGAACCTCCAGGCATGATACTAGGGCCACGTCGGGCGCCTTTGGCTCCCCCAGATACCCCTGCACCAAAAAAGTTGATGCCTTTTTCCTTTAAATAGGATTCGCGTCGGTCCGTATCCGTAAAAAAGGAGTTTCCGCCATCGATAATGATGTCACCTTTGTCCAAATGGGGCAACAGACTTTCAATAACGATGTCCACCACTTTTCCGGCTGGTACCAAAAGCATGATTTTCCGGGGCGTGGTCAGGGCATTTACGAAGGTTTTTACATCGGAGGAGGCATTCACTTTATCCGTATTGCCTCCTTCTGTGATCAAAGCTGCCACTTTTTCCTCATCCAAATCGTTCCCAAAAGCGGTAAAACCATTGTCGGCCACATTCAGAATAAAATTGCGTCCCATTACCCCAAGGCCCACAAGGCCAAAATCATACGTATCTGCCATCTTGTTTATTTTTCGATTACCAGCGTTAATACAACGCTAAGTAAGCCATTACTTGAATTAGGAACCTAAAATAAACCTTATATTCGTCATGCTCAAAAAATAAACGGCTTCATTGGGATAACCATTGAAGGTGATTGGATCCAATCCACCAGAAACCAAAAAAAGATGATGAAAAAGACCGAAAACCAGATGCTCGTAATTTTTGGGGCATCGGGAGATCTCACTGCCAGAAAATTGATCCCAGCCCTGTTCAATCTGCATCTGGCCAAACAGTTGCCCAAGAATTTTGCGGTCTTGGGGGTGAGCCGAAGCGATATGACGAATGAGGCATTCCGCGAGCATGTCGTCTACAATAGCGATTACTTGAAGGATAAGTTGAAAAAACTTGATGAAGCAGAGATAAAGGCTTTTGCGGACAAACTTTACTATGAAGATCTTGGGAAAAGCTATGACGTGGATTATAAAGGCTTGCGCAAGCGGGTGGAGGAACTGAAGGCAGCCCATGATACTTCGGGCAATATCATTTATTACCTGTCCACTCCACCAACCCTTTATGAGACCATTGCCAGCAATTTGGCGGAAGCCGAGATGAACACACAGAACAACGGTTGGAAGCGGTTGATCGTGGAAAAACCATTTGGTTATAGTTTGGAAACGGCAAAGAACCTGAACAAGGGACTCCATCAATATTTTACTGAGCCGCAGATATACCGTATCGATCATTATTTGGGAAAGGAAACCGTGCAGAACTTGTTGGTGACCCGTTTTTCCAACAGTATTTTTGAACCCCTTTGGAACCGAAATTATATCCAACACGTCGAAATCACCAATGCCGAGAGCGTAGGGGTAGAAAAGCGGGGCGGATATTACGATAAATCAGGTGCGTTGCGCGATATGTTCCAGAACCACTTGTTGCAGATCGTTTCCTTGGTGGTGATGGAACCACCCATTGGCGATCAGCCCGAGGAAATCCGGAACGAAAAAGTAAAGGCCCTCAAGTCCCTTCGGGTGATGGAGGACGAACAGACCTTGTTTGACAATACCATCAGGGCACAGTATGTAAGTTCTGTGGTCAATGGAAAAAAAGTGAAGGGATATCGGGAAGAGGACGATGTGGATCCCGATTCCACCACGGAGACCTACGCTGCCATCAAGTTTTATGTGGACAATTGGCGTTGGCATGGGGTTCCATTTTATGTGCGCACCGCCAAGCGGATGCCCACCAAGGTCACGGAGATCGTTATCCATTTTAAACCGCCGCACCATCAGATCTTTAAGGATTCGGGGATGCACCGGGACAATAAATTGATCATACGGATCCAGCCTGATGAAGGCATCTTGATCAAATTTGGGGTGAAAGTACCCGGGCAGGGCTTCAAAGTGGAGCGTGCCAATCTGGATTTTTACTATTCCAATCTGGCCCAGACCTATGTCATGGAAGCCTATGAGCGTCTGTTGTTGGATGCCATGCAGGGCGATGCCACCTTATATGCCCGTGCCGATGAGGTGGAGGCTGCTTGGGAGTTTGTGGACCCCATTCTCAATTATTGGCAGAAAGGCAAGGATGTGAGGATGTACGGTTATGCCGCTGGGGTTTGGGGCCCCGAAAATGCAGATGACCTGTTCGAAGGGAATGGATTTTGGCGTAATCCGGGAGAGAACTTGGCCGATGATCCGGGGTATTGTGTGATTTGTTAGAAGTCGGAAGTCAGAAGTCGGAAGCCTGATGTTTGAACATCAATTCGTGAAGATTAGTGAAATTCGTGTCGGGAGACAGTTGTAGTAGGTAGAGTTGGAAGTCGGGTGTCAGTTCGAGATGTCATCCTGAGCGCAGTCGAAGGAAAAGTCGAGAATACAAAAATGTTTAGATGGAAATAAAAATATATAAGGACAAAAACGAAGTCGCAGAGCAGTTTTCAGTCTATTTTGTGGAAAAAGCGGCAGAACATGATGCATTTCACGTGGCACTTTCTGGTGGGAGTACCCCCAAGATCGTGTTCGATGTGTTGGCCAAAAACTTTGCGGACAAGGTGGACTGGACCAAAGTGCATTTTTATTGGGGAGATGAACGATGTGTGCCCCCTACGGATGATGAGAGCAATTACAAAATGACCGTGGAGCACCTTTTTTCCAAGATTGATGCGCCTCATGAAAATATCAACCGTATTTTGGGTGAAAAGGATCCTGAAGGTGAGGCCATTCGCTATGCCAATCTGCTTGAAATCGATTTAGATAGAGTGGAGGAGGTGCCCCAATTCGATTTGGTAATCTTGGGCATGGGTGATGATGGACACACGGCTTCCATTTTTCCCCATCAAATTGAACTTTGGGATGCCGCGGACCATTGTGTGGTGGCCACCCATCCCGATTCCGGACAGAAACGGGTATCCATCAATGGAAAAGTGATCAATACGGCCAAGGAAGTGGCCTTTTTGGTCACGGGCGCATCAAAAGCGGAAAAAGTGGAGGCCATCATTGAAAAAAAGAAAGGGTCAGAAGTGTATCCTGCATCGTTGGTACACCCGAGATCAGGAAAACTGGTTTGGTTCTTGGATGAGGAGGCCGCGGCCCAACTCAATCAAAATCCATCATAACATTTTCCCCTTGTAGGAATTCCAGAAAATCGTTCACCTTAAAATTGGCCGATTCGTACTTGCTGTCCCGTTGGAAGGCGGATTCTTTCCGTTCCTTACTTCGGGCAAAACGACGAATGTCCTGTTTGGTCTTCAAGATCAGGCCGGGAACGGTCTTGTTTTTGCCATCCTTTCCTTTGGCGACCATGGTAAAGTAGGAGGAATTGCAGTGTTTCACCTCTCCCGTGGTCACTTTTTCGGATTCCACACGCACCCCGACCACCATGGAGGTCTTGCCCGTGTAGTTGATGGAGGCCTTTAGCGTGACCAGTTCACCCACCTCGATGGGATTCAGGAAATCCACCCGGTTCACCGAAGCGGTAACGCAATAACTTTGGGAGTGCTTGGAGGCGCAGGCAAAGGCAATCTGGTCCATCAGGTTCAGGATGTGCCCCCCGTGCACCTTGCCCCCAAAATTGGAATGGGAGGGGAGCATCAGTTCGGTGATGGAGACCCTACTTTCCTTGGACGATTTAAATTTTTTCATACTAGTTTCTAAAAAGAGGCGACTTTTCTTCCTGTACCTCCGTGATAAAATATTTGGTGTCGCCCAACCAGAAAAAGGTGGCGTAACGTTCCTTGTAGGTGACCTTGATGTAATGGCCTTGGTATTCCTTCATTTTTTCGATGATCTCCTTTTCCTTGTCCTCCACAGAGAACGAAAATACATTGGTGCCACCCAATCCTTGACTGATCTGCCCTTCCCAGGTTTTGGCCATAACGCCACGCCGACTGAACTTGATAAGCTCCCCGGAGCGATATCCCTCACTGAACGGAACATAGTAAATAAAGGCAAAGTAAGCCGCTGTCCCCAATACAATGACAGCAATAAAGATGGTCAGGAATTTTTTCATGGTCAGTGTGTTTGATCTTCATCGTCCTCTTGGGCGCGTTTCAACAGTTTCTCGTCTATGCTTTTACTGGCTTTTGCGCCAAGTGATTTAAGGTTTTCTACCCTTTTTATCAAATTTCCTTTCCCCGTCAATTTTTTCATGGCACTTTGATAGGTGTTTTGGACCGTACCGATTTGATTGCCAACTTTCAACAGTTCATCGGTCAAATTGGTGAATGAATCATATAGATTGCCCGCCTGGGTAGCAATTTCAATGGCAAACCGTTTCTGCTTGTCATTCTTCCAAAGGTTGTCCACCAGTTTTAGGGCTGCCAAAAGCGTTGAAGGTGTGACGATTATGACATCTTTCACAAAAGCATCCTCATACAGGTTGGGCTCGAATGATGAGGCAATGGCAAAGGCAGGCTCCGTTGGAATGAACATGAAAACGGTGTCTGGACTTTCCTCGATCAACAATTGGTAGTTCTTTTTGCTCAGTTCGTCCACATGCCTTTTGATGGAATCGATATGTTGACGGAGGTACCGTTCCTTGAGCACCTCGTCCTCTTCGGAAACGTATTTTTCAAAACTTACGATGGACACTTTACTGTCAACGATCATCTTTTTGCCATCGGGCAGATGAATCAGGACATCTGTTTGGAGTCGTTTGCCTTCTTCATTTTTGAAACTGTCCTGTAGGGTGTACTCCCTGTCCTTGGTAAGTCCGGACTTCTCCAAGATTCTGGTCAGGATTACCTCTCCCCAGTTTCCTTGCATTTTGCTATCGCCTTTGAGGGCTTTGGTGAGGTTTTCGGCCTCTTGTGTTATTTTTAGGTTTTGCCGCTGTAAATCAAGTAGTTGTTGTTTCAAGGAAGCATGCAGACCAAAACTCTCCTTTTGATTTTCCTCTACCTTTTTCTCGAAGAGTTGGATCTTTTCCTGGAGCGGGTTTAGGATAAGTTTGATATTTTTTTGGTTCTGCTCCGTAAATTTCTCGCTCTTTTCCTCCAAGATCTTGTTGGCCAAATTTTCAAATTCCTTGGTGAACTTTTCCTGGAGCTTTTCCACTTCCTCTTTCTGTTCCCTATTCGTACGCTGAAGGTTCTCCAAATCGGCTTGGTAGCGTACCAATTGGTTGCCCAGTTGTTCCTTTTCCCGTTGCAGTTGTTTCTTTTCTTCGTCACCGAGCAGCAATTTGTCGTTCAGGGATTTGATGGAAGCATGCAACTGCTGTTCCCGTTCGCCCCATACGCTTTCGGTGGATTTGGTCTTCAGTTTTTGGATATACATGCCTCCGAAAAGCCCAAGGGCCAAAGTGATTATTCCGATGATGACGTAGATCAATTCTGTACTCATGTAATGGTTTCTGAAGGATAAAGATAACGGATCACGGGCATTATTTGGTGATTTTAAATGAACCGGTCTTCGCATCAAACTGTACCATTTCCATAGGAAATAAACGTTCAAAATGCTTTTGTTCAATCAGCTCACAAGGATCACCGAAGGGATTCGTATCTCCATCCAGAATCAGGATTTTGTCGCACAATTGGATGGCGAGGTCAATCTCATGGGTGGAAAAAAGGATGGTCTTTTGCTGGTCGTGGGCCAACTGTTGCAGCATTTTCAAGATCTGTACCTTATGATAGAGGTCCAAATGCGTGGTGGGCTCGTCCAAGATAATCACTGGGGTGTCTTGGGCCATGGCGCGTGCAATCAGCACCCGTTGCAATTGTCCATCGCTCAGTTCGTGACATTTTCGGTGCTTGAGTTCGTTCAATAAAAAGGCATCCAGACTGTCCTGTACCTGTTTTTGGTCCTCAGGGGACATGGTGCCCAACCAATTGGTATAGGGCTGTCTGCCCAAAGCAATGAGTTCCCCAACGGTAAGGTTTTTGGAAGCAGGTGGTTCGGTCAACACCACGCTCAATTTTTTCGAAAGGTCGGAAGGGGAGTGGCCTTCCACATTTTTTCCTTCCAATTGTATGCTTCCCGATAATTTGGGTTGGAACCTTCCCAAAGTACGGAGCAGCGTGGATTTCCCAATCCCATTGATGCCCACAATTCCGCACAATACCCCTGGTTCCAAGACAAAACTTATATTTTTGGCCACCATTTTTGAGCCATATCCGATGGACAAATTCTTGGTTGAAAGAATGGTCTTGCTTTTGTTTTCCATCAGAATAGCATTTTTCGTTTTCGGACCAAGAGCCATATCACCACGGGCGCACCCACCAAGGAGGTAATGGCGTTGATGGGCAATACATTGGCCGAATTGGGCCATTGCGCGATCATATCGCATAGCAGCATCAATATGGCTCCGTAGAGGAACACGGCCGGTACCAACACTTTGTGTTCCATGGTGTCAAATAGCTGTCGGGTGAGGTGAGGCACGGCCAACCCCACAAAGGCTATGGGTCCGGCAAAAGCCGTAATGCCACCTGCCAATAAACCGGTTGCGATGATGATGATGAACCGGGACCGTTTCAGGGAAACCCCCAAGCTTTGTGCATAGCGCTCCCCCAAAAGAAAGGCGTTCAATGGTTTCAATGAAATGATGCTGAGCAGGATGCCCATCAAAACGATGCCCGTCAACAAAAGGATTTGCTGTGTATTCAGGTTGCCCACACTTCCGAAGGACCAAAAAATGAACCGTTGGAGGTTTTCTGCACTGGAAAAATAGGCCAGGACACTCACGATTGCGGAGGTGATGCTGCCGAACATCAACCCAATGATCAAAAGGGCCATGGTGTCCTTCACCCGTTGCGCAACCACCATCACCACGGCCAATACCAAAAAACTGCCGATGCTGGCAGCAAGGGCCAAGGAAACATCGCCCAAAAAGGACAATGAACCCATTCCAACGAGCAATGAGGTTCCCATAAGCAAGAGTGCGGCCCCTAAACTGGCCCCAGAACTGATGCCCAGTACAAAAGGCCCTGCCAATGGGTTACGGAAGAGGGTCTGCATCAAAAGTCCGCTCAGTGAAAGCCCCCCGCCCACCAAAATGGAGGTGAACGCCTTGGGCACCCGAAAGTCCCAGATGATGTAGTTCCAGGTATCCACTTGGGCAGCGGTGCCCGAAAGAATGGAAACCACTTCGGAAAACGGAATGTTAACCGACCCAGAACTGATGTTCAGCAGCCATGCGAGTATCAAAGCAATGCCCAATAGGACAAAGGAAAGGCGATATGGTGCTGCTCCCTGCATTTACTGTAACGGCTTGATGAATCGGAGTTCATGATCGGGCAGCAACCCAGGGTGCAAAATGGTGATGAGGTCCTTTAGGACCAGATCGGGCCGTTGAGGGGCCAGTTCATAAAAAACAAGTCCTCCTTGGGCCCCTTTTTCAATGGCGTTGGAATAAATCTTCTTTTGGGTGAAGGCCTTAAACTGTTTATGGTGCACGTTCACACTTTCGAGTTCTTCATATGATGTTTGTGATGATGGATTGAGCCAAAAATCGGCCTGTTGGGCCTTTTCCAAAACCGATTCCAAACTCAGACCGATACTTCCCGTTTCTTTAGTGTCGGCCCAAAGATAGTTGGCATTGGCATCGTTCAGGAACTGGGCCATCCAGCTTTGTCCCCCGGCCACATACCAAACATCCTTGTAGAGCCCGCCGGTGAGCACGGTAGGCTTTTCTGTTGCTTTTTGGGCCAATTGTTTGGCCTGCTGATAGGATGTTTCGATTTCCTTGAAAATACGGTCCGCTTGCTGCTCCTTCTGAAAAAAAGGGGCAAAAAACTTGATCCATTCGGCTTTGCCCAGCGGCGTCTGTTCCACCCAATCTCCGTTATAAACTACGGCAATACCTGCATTTAGTAGCGTTTCGTAACCTTTGTTGGTGTCGTTTATCCCAAAGCCCATCACCACTTCGGGTTTCATGGCCAGGGCAATCTCGGTATTGATGCTTTCGTTCATGCCCAGCTCCTTGATCTGACCATTCTCCACCAGTTCCCTGGCTTTGGGCGATGAGATAAAATCTGTATTGGGAAAGCCGACCACCATATCCAGTTCGTCCAATGCTTCCAAGGAAGGGATATGGGTAGTGGAGGTGACTACCATTTTTTCCACGGGCGTACCCACTATGGCATCGTATGCATCCCTAGGAAAGGTCATGGCCGCCAATTTTTCCTTGGGGACCAGTGCGTAGGTGAACGACTGCTGTGCTCCGGGCCATGGGGCCGTGACCTCTATAATGGTGACATCATTGTCCGTATGTACGGTAAACCCTTTGGCATGCCTGATGTTTTGGTCTTGTTTGATAGGGGTTTCGGCTATGGGAACCTTCTTTTCGCCACACCCGATGAGGGTCAAAAAGGCGAGTATGCCTCCTATGTAAATTGATTTTTTCCGCATGACTCCAAAAGTAAGATTATTTGACTTTTGCAGAAAAAGAATGAACGGAATGATTACTTTCGCGCTGAATTTAGGTTCGTGCAGGACATTTTTCCTGTACGATTAAAAGGGAATCCGGTGCAAATCCGGAGCTGTTCCCGCAACTGTAAGTTTGTGCCCCATAAAGGCACCCCGAAGGGATGTTGTTTTCTTCGATACCACTGTCCACAAAACGGATGGGAAGGTAAAGCAACATAAAAACGAGCCAGGAGACCTGCCCAATTCAAACAAACAATGTTAAACTTTCGGGATAAAAGTTTACGTATGGAAACCATACTATGCTCCCGTTTATTCACGTAAACGAAATGAAAAAAAATCATTTTTGGTTATTGGCCGCCCTATTGGCGGGCAAGGGACTTCTTGCGCAAAACACACCGCAGGATTCCTTGAAAGTGCAACAACTGGACGAGGTTGTTGTGAGCGATTCAAAATTTGAACTGAAACGAGAAAATTCAGGAAAGACGGTAATCCAGATCACCGCAAAAGAACTGGAAAGCAGCCAAGGTAAGACGGTTGCCGAGATCATCAACACCAAGAGCGGTATTGAGATTGCCGGTAGCCGTGGCCGCGACGGGGATGTTTTGGGCGTTTATGCCCGTGGTGGCCGGGGAAAACAGGTCTTGGTGATCATCGATGGGGTGAGGGTGTCCGACCCCTCCACATTTTCGGCAGAGTACGACCTACGATTGCTTTCACCCACAAATATTGCGTCGATAGAGATCATCAAAGGGGCGGCAAGCACCTTGTACGGGACCAATGCAGCTACGGCCGTGATCAACATCACCACCAAAAGAAGTTCCCAAAAGGACATTTCTGGCAGTTTCAGCACCACTATCGGTACCAACCAGACCGCAGAGGACCAGAACTATGACCTGGGAAGCATCAGCAATGCGGTGAATGTGAATGGCACCTTGAACAAGTTCAATTATGCAGTAGATTTTTCCAATCGATACAAAAGTGGATTGTCCGCAGCGGTGACACCGGACAATGAAGAGGATGTGTTTTCACACTATAGTACCAATGTGAGGCTGGGCTATCAGTTATCCAAAGATTTTGAGGTGTCGGTCTATGGCAACCAGACCAAGTTCAGCAACGAATACGATGCATCGAACGCAGACGCCCCGAACATCGGGAGAAACGAACAGGAAAGGGTGGGGGTTTCCTCTTCCTTTGCGTATGGAAAAGGTTCTTTGCACCTCAATGCGGCTCTTACCGATTATGAGACCAACTCCCAGGACACCTATGGTGAAAGTGTTTCTGAGGGAAGCAATTGGGTGTTGGACCTCTATAACAAATATGTTTTCGGAGAGCAGTTGCATACCATACTTGGAGTGAATTACATCAAGGATGAAGCTGTCTTTTCTGAAGATGTGGATTTCACCATTGTGGATCCCTATGCGAATGTGGTCTATGTTTCCGATTTTGGGTTGAACCTGAATGCGGGAATTCGTTTGAACAACCATTCGGGGTATGGAAACCATGTGGTGTACAACGTCAATCCGTCCTATGTGTTCCAGACCTCGAACGGATATGTGAAATTGCTCGGTTCGTATGCCACTTCATACATTACGCCCAACCTGACCCAATTGTTTGGGGCATTTGGCGGAAATCCTGATCTGGAACCCGAGGAAAACAGGACCATAGAAGGAGGACTTGAATTCAAAGTGAACGACAGGTTGCGGCTCAGCACGCTTTATTTTGACCGAAACGAAAAGAATGCCATTGGGTATGATGTCAATTTTATGAGCATCAACATTGCTGATGAGATCGATGCGAATGGAGTGGAAGTGGAAGCCGTATGGTTTCCTTTTGATGCCCTGACCGTAGATGCCAACTATACGTTTACGGAACGCAAAGGGGACAACGCCATTCGTATTCCCAAGCACAAGGCCAATGTGAGCTTGGGATATCAATTGAGCGAGAAAACGAATGTATCGTTGAGCTATGCCTACACGGGGCAACGGTTTGATACCGACTTTGTAAGTTTTACGGATATTGAGTTGGATTCCTTCTCATTGGTAAACCTGTATCTGGGACACGAGTTGATTTCGAACAAACTCAATGTGTTTTTGGCAGCGGACAATTTATTGAACGAGGATTACACGGAAATCATTGGATTTACCACCCGGGGACGAAATTTTCGGGTAGGGATGAACCTTAACCTGTAAAAAGAAAAAGCGGCCTTTGGCCGCTTTTTTTTATTTGATTTGGATGTCCAAAGGTTTGTCCAGATACATATGGTCTTTCAAAGGAGTATGTAGTCTCGATGATGTAAAGGATTCGGCTGCCATTTCAACCGTAAAATCCATTTTGGCAGATCCTCCTGAAATTTCTTGTAGTGCACGTGCCAATAGCGGTTCGTTCACATCGCCCAACACTCCAAGGTTGGTCAAATCCTCGCTGAGGGCAATATCCGGAACCAATCCAGTGGTGTAATCGGAAAAACCATCGGCGTTTTCGTTACGTCCAACCAAAGGTTGGAGCCCCCAACTATTGTCAGGGTTGATTCGGTTCTCACGGCTACTGTTATAGATAAAGGCATTGTCTGGATCATCCACCAAAGTGATGGAAAATTCATTTTTTCCGCTAGTGGTCTCACCAATATGGATGACTTCCATATAGGGGGCCAATCCATTCATGACCAGTTCGCTGGCAGAGGCCGAATCCCCTGTGGCGATAACGAATACTCTGTTCAAGTTCAAGGTGTTGATGCTGCTTGCACCAGTGGTATTGGCAAAATAATCCGTAAGATCTTCCTCGTCGAACTCCGCCTGGATCTTATCGTTCCAACGTTGTTTGATATAAACATCGTTGGTGTCGGTGCCATAAATCATACTCGACAGCAAGCGGGAAGTATTCACGGAACCTCCAGGATTATAGCGCATGTCCAACACCAATTCGGTGGCTCCTTCTGCTTTAAATTGGGCAAAGGCCGCATTGAGCTGTTCGTCAAAGCTGCTCAGGAATCGGTTGTACATCAGATAGGCTACCTTGGTACCGTTCACATCCAATGTTTCAGCAATCAAAATGGGGTCTTCTACTTGATTCTCGATCTTGGTAAGCATAACTTCTTTGGAACTGTCGGAAATCGTATTATCAGATACTGTCGCCATTCCTAAGGTATAGTTGCTATTGTCACCAAAGAGCAGGTTTCGATAATTGCTAACGGTAAGTTGAACCCCATCAACCCTTGTAAAAAACTCACCTCTTTGGATATCCTTGGTAGCAGCATCCGAATCAGGCCAAATATATAGTACAAAACCAAACACATTGTCTGTATCCCCGATAAGTCCCAATCCAAATTCCAAACCATTGCTTTGGGATATGCCGGAAAGACTATTTACTAAATCATTGTAGTCTTCCTCTTCAAAACTGAAACGATCAATTGCAGCTTCATTGCCAACTATCCTTGTATGTTTGTTGCAGATACTGTAAAAAAAGTTTTCTGGATCTGTATTGGCCTCCAAAAAAGCGGTGTACTCTGCATCCGAAGAAAAGCGGTCATCTGCTAGGTCGGCCACGTCCCCTTGCCAAAAATACCATAGGTTCATGGCTTGCCACATAAAGTTCTGGGCAGCGACATCCGCGTCGGGATCAGGGTTGGGAGTAGGCCCGTTCTTGATTCCGTCATCATCACTACAGGCCGTAAAGGCCATGGTAACACCCAATAAAAGAAGAATATATTTTTTCATAGCTTAATTTTACAAAGTTCCTCAATTTTCATTCCAATTCGATACAGAGGTTAGAATAGGGGCTTGGAACGTATGTTGAAATATAAAGAATCACTATGCAAAATAGGCACATAAAAGGAGATTACAAATTTTTTGTAACAAATTTCGATATGCGTCGTCGTGATAATGTAGGTCGATAAGTAAGGCCCAAAACAACTGACAACCAAATGAAACAGACAGAATTTTTGAACGTGGTGATGCCCTTTAAGGACAAACTCTACCGACTGGCCAAACGCCTGTTGGTGTCCAGGGAGGAAGCGGAAGATGCCACACAGGAAATTTTGCTGAAGCTATGGGCCAAAAACGAGTCCATGGGAGAGTACAAAAATGTGGAGGCCTTTGCCATGACCATGACCAAGAACTTTTGTTTGGACCGATTGAAATCCAAACAGGCGGGCAACCTAAAGTTGGTGCACAGCAATTACAGCGACGAGAACATCTCGCTACAGCGCCAACTGGAAGCCGAGGACAGTGTGGGATGGATGGAGCGGATCATGAAGGAACTGCCCGAACAGCAAAAAATGGTGTTGCAGCTACGCGATGTGGAGCAATACGAATTTGAGGAAATATGTGACCTGTTGGACATGAAACCCACCGCGGTGCGGGTGGCGCTGTCCAGGGCAAGAAAAACAGTAAGGGAAGAATTGATAAAAAAACACAGCTATGGAATTGGATAACATAGAAAAATTAATGGAAAAGTATTTCGAGGCCACGACCACCGTAGCCGAGGAACGGAAACTTAGGGAATACTTCTCGCAGGATGATGTGGCCACACACTTGCAGCAGTACCGCCCCATGTTCAACTACTTTTCCAGTGCCAAGGAAGAAAAGTACACCAAGCAGGTACCATTAAAACCTAGAGTAAACTATTACAAGTGGCTATCCGTAGCAGCGGCAGTGGTTCTCACCTTTGGCATCTATTTTGGAAAACAATACCAGGATAGAAAACAACGGGAGCTTGAAGAGGCAGAGTATGCCTATCAAGAAACCAAAAAGGCCTTTGAACTCTTGGCCGAGAATTTTGGTAGGGGCACGGAAAAAGTGGCCTACCTAAAAGAGTTCGAAGAAGCAAAACAAAAAATTTACAACAACAATTAAAAAACGAAAAAGATGAAAAAGTATATTTTAATCGCAGTGGTGGCAATGTTGCCTTTGGCCGGGTTTTCACAATCCCTTTTTGACAAGTTCGAGGATATGGACGAAGTCACATCCGTAGTGGTGAACAAGAGCATGTTCAACCTGCTGGCCAAGATAGATGTGGAAGTGGACGATCCAGAGGCCAGGGACTTTATGGATATTGCCAGTAGCCTAAAAAGCCTCAAGGTGTTCACCACCGATAACAAAAGTATCGGTGCCGATATGAAATCCGCCGTGAACAGTTATTTGGGTTCCTCCAAAATGGAAGAGTTGATGCGAGTGAAGGACAAGGATGCCAACGTGAAGTTCTACATCAAGCAGGGTAGGGACGAGGACCATGTGAGCGAACTGTTGATGTTCATTACAGGAATGAAGGATGTGAAGGCCGATGGCCGTAACTTTGAGACGGTGATCCTATCACTGACGGGGGATATCGACCTCAACAAGATCAATTCATTGACCAAGAAGATGAACCTGCCCGAAGAATTGAACAAAGCAGGAAAGAACAACTAAGAAGTTTGTCAGCTGATAGTTATGGTCTGGAAGTGTAACAAAACACGAAATCCGACCACCAATAATTATCAGCTGACATGCTGATTTTAACGAATCAATCAAAAAAGAGTACAGATGAAATCTATTTTTAAAAGCATTTTGGCAGGAATGGCCATCGTTTTGGCCTCCTGTTCTTCGCAGCAGAGCCTACAGGAATATTATGTGGACAATTCCGAGAACCCCAATTTTCTGTCCATCGATGTTCCGGCCAGTATCCTTAAAATGGACGGCGTAGATCTGACACCCACGCAAAAGGAAGCAGTGGAGTCCTTGAGGAAGTTCAATCTGTTGGCCTTCAAAAAGAATTCCGAGAACGAGGCCGAATTCGAGATGGAGAAGAAAAAAGTAAAGGAAATCCTCAAAGGTGACCACTTTGTGGAACTGATGAAGATCAATTCCAAGTACGGCAAAGGAGTGATCAAATACCTTGGCGATGAAGATGCCATTGACGAAGTGATCATTTATGGGGACAGTGACGACAAGGGCTTTGCCCTAGTGCGCGTTTTGGGCAAGGACATGAACCCCGCCCACATCATGCAGTTGATGCAGGCCATCCAAAAATCAGAATACAAGGGTGAAGGTCTGGGCGAGATCGGCGATTTTCTGAAAGGTTAAGACCGACCATCATATAAATGGAACAAGGGCGACATTTGTCGCCCTTGTTTGTTTTACAGATATGGTTCATTATTTTAATAGGACAAAGAAGAAAATTTGCAAAGGACCCAATAAACAAAAAAAGGAAAACAGGGGTCAGTAATTTTTTTGGCAGGTAAACCATTAAACTGCCTTGTTTTATGGTAATTTTCTATAATTTCCAGCTATCCATAGGATATTTATTGATTGTATGAGGCCATTTGTCCACCTTGCTTGGCTTCTATAAGCTAGAACTGTAACAAAAGAGGAATCATGGTATCTTTAAAAGTGAACACTAACCAATGTATTGTGAGATTCACTATTCTACCTTTTTTGATGCTTTTCCAAGCAAACCTGATCATCGCCCAGACCTCACTCAAGAAAATCGACCTTGAAAATGGCCATTACAATGTAGGGTTTCGGCATTATACCACTTCGGACAGCACAAGGACATACAATAGAATATATGACTACACCAATTCCAAAATCGCAAGGCCAATTTTCGTGAGTATGTGGTACCCTTCCGGGCAAAATGTTGAAGGTCGGGAACCCTTTCAGGTTGTGGATTACTTCGAAATTCTGAAAGAAGAAGAAGAGTGGGAGCATTTGCCCAACGAGCAATTGTTGAACTGGTTCTATTATTCCAATACGCCTGAAAACCAAAAGCATCTTGAAGAAAAAGCGACGGCACATGCCAATGCGGAATTCGGAAAAGGCAAATTTCCATTGATTCTCTATGCGCCCAGTTACCAAGCATCATCCATCGAGAACTTTGCCCTTTGTGAATATTTGGCAAGTCACGGTTTTGTGGTCATGTCAAGCCCAAGTAAGGGAACCGAAACCCGCTGGTTTGGCAACAACAATGCGAAGGAAATGGAGACCCAAGCAAGGGACGTGGAGTTTTTGATGAAAGAAGCAGGGAAATTTCCAATGGTGAATCATGATAAAATGGCTGTTATGGGTTTCAGTTTTGGAGGATTGTCGAATATCATCGTGCAAAATCGGAATGACAACGTAAAAGCTATTGTCAGCCTTGATGGAACGGAGCGGTATCAATATGGACTGCTCAATCAATCCCCCTTTTTTGATGCCGGGAAAATAGATGTTCCCTACATTCATATGGCGCAGAAGGACATCCCTGAAATTGTCTTAAAGGAAGACAAGATAAACGCTGAACTGAACTTAAAATTCCAATTGTATGATAGTATTTCAAACAGTAAATCCTATCGATTGAAGTTCCATAATCTGACGCATAGCTATTTCAGCACGTTGGGCGTCCTTTTTGCCAATAGGGATCCTAGGCAGGACAAAAGCGATCCGGAAATCATGGAATCGTATAAATGGGCCGCGGTTTACGCATTGAATTTTTTAGAGGCCATTTTGAAGCAAGACAAAAAAGCATCGGATTTCATGGGAAATAGCCCTTCTGGCAATGGAATTGCAAGTAGGTTGGTGACCCAAACCATCAAACAACCGAAAATAAGGGAATTCAATTTTCAGGATTTCAATGATTTGGCTTCAAGTCAAAACTATGAAAACCTAACCCAGCTATACGATTCAATTGTAAAAAAACATTCTTCGTTTGAAATACCGGAAGGGGATTTGAACACCCTTGGACTACAACTTGTTTTCAATCCAAACAGGTCTTCCCAAGGAATCCATGTATTTAAATTGGCCACAACACTTTTCCCAAATTCTTTCAATCTATATGACAGTCTAGCGGAAGGGTATCTGTTCATGGGTGAAAAGGAAAAGGCCATTGAAAGTTTTGAAAAGTCGTTGGAATTGAATTCCCAAAATCAAAACGCCATTACCCGATTGGAACAACTGAAGAAATGAAACCTACTGGTTATATCCCCGTATAATTTGCCGGTGTGATCTGTTTCAATTCCGTTTTGATGGCATCCGAAACTTCCAACGTTTCAATGAAATCCGCTATGGATTTTTGGGTGATCTTCTCATTGGTCCGGGTCAGGCCCTTTAGGGCCTCGTACGGATTGGGATAGCCTTCCCTTCGCAAAATGGTCTGGATGGCCTCGGCGACCACGGCCCAGTTATCCTCCAAATCCTTTTCAAACTTTTCTTGGTTCAGGACCAGTTTGTTCAGCCCCTTCAAAGTGGATTGGAACCCGATCAGAGTGTGCGCAAAAGGAACACCCACATTTCGCAATACCGTGCTGTCCGTTAGGTCACGCTGCAATCTGGAAATGGGCAGTTTGGCCGATAAGTGTTCAAAAACAGCATTGGCGATACCAAGGTTGCCCTCCGAATTTTCAAAATCTATGGGGTTGACCTTGTGTGGCATGGCCGATGATCCCACTTCTCCTTTTTTGATCTTTTGCTTGAAATAATCCATGGACACATAGGTCCAGATGTCCCTGTCCAAATCAATCAAGATGGTGTTGATGCGCTTCAAACCGTCAAATAGGGCGGCCATATGGTCGTAGTGCTCAATCTGGGTGGTGGGGAACGAATGGTGGAGTCCCAGCTTTTCTTGGACAAACTGCTTTCCAAAAGCTTTCCAGTCATGGGTTGGGTATGCCACTTTGTGGGCATTGTAATTTCCGGTCGCGCCGCCAAATTTTGCTGCGCTCGGTATGTCGTTCAATAAATTGAACTGCTCCTTGAAACGTTCCACAAATACTTCGATTTCCTTGCCCAAACGGGTAGGGGAGGCCGGTTGACCGTGTGTTCGTGCCAGCATGGGGATGTTTTCCCATTCATTGGCCAGTTCCTTCAATTTTTCAAATACCTCCAAATAGGAAGGGACATAGACCTCGTTCATCGCTTCCTTGATGGACAGCGGAATGGCCGTATTGTTGATGTCCTGCGAAGTCAGTCCAAAATGGATGAACTCCTTGTATTTTTGGAGCCCCAGCGTATCAAACTTTTGTTTGATGAAATATTCCACGGCCTTCACGTCGTGGTTGGTGGTCTTTTCAATTTCCTTGATGCCCAGTGCATCTTCCGAAGAAAACCCCAAATAGATCTTTTGAAGATCGGGGAACAATGCTTTGTTGAAATCTGCCAATTGGGGCAGGGGAATTTCACAAAGGGCAATGAAATACTCAATCTCAACCTGAACGCGGTACTTGATCAGGGCCTCTTCGGAAAAGTAATCCCTTAGCGCCTTGGTTTTGTTTCCGTATCGGCCATCAATGGGTGAAATGGCATTTAGTTGGGTCAGTGACATGGTCAAGAAAATTTTGAAAGCAGCAAAGATACTTAATCTCACAAAGTTTAATGGCCTAATTGGGCCAACTTATCCAGGGTTTTTTTGGCCCGGTTCCGATATCCCGGAGTTCCATCGGCATAGGTGTCCTGCAAAACCTGTTTCAGTTCTGGGTGCACCCAATCAAATTTTTGCCCTAGGTAGAAGAGGCTGGTCATGGAGAACACCTTTGGTGCGATGTTCATGGGCCTGATGAGCCAATCAAAGCAAACGGTCATGATCTGCTCCAATTGAGTGTCGGTAATATGTTGGGTAAAATCAGGATCCTTCTTTTTGAAATAGGCCATACAGACCATTTCGCATACATGGGCCATGGGGCGGATGCAGGATTCGGTCCTCAGTTCGCCCAACCGACCCGCAAAATCATCAAAGAAGGGCAACAGGTACTCCAACTTTTTTCGCATCAAGTGGTCAAAGGTCCAACTGGCATTGAACGTACCCTCCCTGTCTTCCACAAATATGGCCTCAAAAAGGACATTGGTGAGTTCGGGCTGCTTTTCAAGCTCTCCCACCAATTGGTCTATTTGGGGTTTGGACAACCTTACAGAGTTCAGTGTCAGTAGCAGTTCCTTTTCAGTCACAAAAAAACTATATTTATGAAAACCTTTTCGTGATGAAAATAGTGAAAAAAATAGCACTCGTCCTATTGGTGGTCTTGGTAGGCATGCAATTTTACAGACCTGAAAAAAATCAAGTCGAAGGCGATTATGTCGTTGCTTTTGAAGCGGAGACCCAACCCAGTGCAGAGGTGAAGGAAATTTTACGATCGGCATGCTACGATTGCCACAGTGACCATACGGAATATCCTTGGTACAACAATGTGGCGCCGATTTCCTATTGGTTGGCCGATCACATCAAAGAAGGAAAGGAACATCTGAATTTTTCCGATTGGGAGAACTATACGGCCAAAAAGAAGGACCACAAATTGGAAGAAGTGGTGGAAGAGGTGAAAAAAGGGAGCATGCCCTTAAAAGAATACACGTGGACCCATGGCGATGCCCGATTGACCCAAGAGCAGATCATCGCCTTGGTGACCTGGGCCGATGGTGCTAGGGCCAAATACTGAAAAGCTCATCCGTGATTCCGTCACCACCATTTTTTTAAAAAAAAGAGAGGCATAATACCTCTCTTTTCTTGATGGTGAACATCCCAAGGTCAGATAACTTTCTTGACCTTGAAAAACACCCCTATCAACAGTGTCAGTATCGCTACGGTATAAAGGATTAGTTGATATGAAAGGACGTAGTAGTTATCGCTTAGCGCAACGACAAAACTCCCAAAGGATGTCGAGAACAAATAGCCTATCAATAACATCAATACTGAGGCTACGATTAAGATGTTAATTGGATTTTTCATGTCTATTGGAATTTTGTGTAATACTGATTTAAAAACAAAGCGTTGAAGTAGGTGAAGTCATCTTTTACAATGTCTTGAAAACTAACGTCCCCAATCTTGGTATTGAGAATGTCCTCACCTAATTTGACACAACCTTTCATGCAATTGGAAACAATTTGGTCAACCTGTTCAATATACTCATCATAATCGACATCGACAAGGTTTTCCAATCTACTTATATCGTAGGTTCGGTATTTGCCACTATTGGAAATCACCAGTTCTAGGACATAAGTAGAATAATAGTTGCCCAATATGCTGATGTTCAGACATAAAATATGCCTGATATTGTCACCTGAATGTAAAAGTAATTGAAAATTGTAACATCTATCTTCCCACGAAAATAGTGTGTTGTCCTCAAAAGTCAGTCCCATTTCCTTGGACATCCTTTTGGATACACAATCAATGCCATTGTCTTCACTTAAGTATTTTTGCGACTTTATCTTTTGGGACAATCTCGAATACTCTTCACTTTGAAGGTACTCGTCCCGTTGTTCGAACGCATCGATTCCTTTGGGATAATAGTGGTAAACAATATTTTTCAAATCGTTCACATCAGTCGCAATTTCCATACCCAATAAAGCTTACTTTATAGTTTGTTGGGGTACTGACGTAGGTACTAGGGTTGGTCTGCGCCCTTCCCCCAGGAACAAATCTAGGATAATTATACGTTATTCTTTGCTTAAAGTAGGTCAATACCGTGTTCGGGTCAGCTTTTTTATTTGCATATTGTTTGGCTGTTTCCCTCATGGATTGGTTCAATGCTGCTGCCGATACTTCTGCCAGCGAACCACTTGACAAATCACCTCCAAGTGTCAAGTTCATCGGGGCAGTGAACCTAACCCCATTGGTAATCTTGATTTGATGCTGGTTGTGGATATATGGATATTGTGGGCTTATAAGGATAATGTTGAAATAGATTCCCTTTACGACAGCTTCTTGGTTGTTCGTGCCGTCTGGCTGAAAGTTGAAACTTTCACAACTTGGTGGGTTTTCATTGATGTCCTCATACTCAAAGAAGTATTCTGGGTCAAGTATTGTGGTGTTGATGTTGACAACTGAAGTAGTCGTGGTAGTCGTTCCGCTTCCTGAGCCACCGCCCCCTCCACCAGAACCAGAACCTGAGCCACCACCAGAGCCTCCACCCGTGCCACCATCATCTGTCATCTTATCGGTACAGTAGGCTACAATATGTACACTGTTAATCCAACATGTGTACACACAGCCAATGGTGTAGGAGACTTCGTAAGAGCAATCCGTGGAACTTGCCATAGTGTTTACATCGTAGTGGATTATCTCCCCATTCGCAAAGGTTGTACTAAGCTCAGCAAATCCATACTCATCATATATGGTAATATCACCACTATAATTGGAATAACTCCTATCATCCACATTGGAGGAACGCCATTGTTCACTTGGAGTATACCTCACAATATTGGTAATCAAGGAGCCATCTTTCATTTCTTGAACCACCAAATTGTCAAAATATTCTTCCCCATCATCTTTCCCTGTTTCGGCCCCTTTGCCACTTCCATCGACAAGTAAGGTATAGGATGTACCGTTATCGTAGTTTCCTATAATTGCCTTTTCGACCTTGATTGATGATATGCTTATGTCATCCTTTGATTTATTCGTTGTCTGACTTGCATTAGTCAGGGCCATGTCTACCGATTCACGGATTCTCGCAGGTACTTCATCCAATCCGACAGTCAAAAAGTTTTGATTGTACCGGATTAGGTCATTGATTTCTTCATTCTCGACAATGGAGATTTGCTCATTCGAAACTTGGTTGTCTTGGGAACACCCATAATAAAGAATGATGGGAACTAGAAGTAAATATTTCCAAAAAGAAATTTTTTTCATGTTAAAACTGATTTTAATAATTAATGGTTAATGGTTCTAAAATAGAAAAACCCAAAAACATTTGAAAGATATATCCTATTTTTTTGAGTGAAAATATATACGTATAATTAATGCATAATATATGTAAAAACATCTCTTACGTGTTGTATGTGTCAGTTTTTCAACTGATTATAGGTAGATAGTATTGTAGGCATACACACGGCCAGTCGGACGAAATTTTTCTTTCCCGTAGTTCAACTGGCCCATTTCCCATAATACATTGCAATGCGTCCTTTAAATATGGAGTTGGGCAAGTGTCATTTATTTTCCAAGTAATAGGTCAACAAGACCGGGAACACCCTCCACGGCCGTTTTTGGGATAATGGTCAGGTTGCCAAAATCCGATGCACGCACTGTTGGTTTGGGATCTATAAAATAAATGGGTGTATGGCCGTTTACATAATGGATCAGGCTGGCAGCAGGATAGACTTGCATGGAAGTCCCGATGACGATCAGCACATCGGCCTGTTGAGTGATTTCGGCTGCCGTTTCGAGCAAGGGCACCATTTCCCCGAACCAGACAATATGGGGTCGTAGTTGATGCCCATTGGGGTCTAGATCGCCCAGAACAAGGTCTTTCCTCCATTCCAGAATGTGATTTTCATCCTTGGTGCTCCGCACCTTGAACAGTTCACCGTGCAGGTGCACCACATGGGAACTTCCCGCCTGCTCGTGGAGGTTGTCCACATTTTGGGTCACAATGCTCACATCAAATCGGTTTTCCAATTGCGCGAGGGACAGGTGTCCTTGATTGGGGCTTACTTGGAGCAATTGTCGCCTCCGTTGGTTATAGAACTCCAGCACCAACTCGGGGTTGCGGGCAAAACCTTCGGGCGAGGCCACTTCCATGACATCGTGCCCTTCCCAAAGTCCATTGGCATCCCTAAAGGTTTTCAATCCGCTTTCGGCGCTCATTCCGGCTCCGGTAAGTACAACTATTTTTGGTTTGGGCATTTGTTATGGTTTCTGGTTTTGACACGAATTTCACAAATTTTCACAGGTTTGGCAATAGAAAATTGTCCCCTTGAGGGGACTTTAGGGGTGTTTGTTGTGGAAATGATGACAATGGGAATGAATAAGTGCCTATGAAGGCCACAAGTTTTTAGGCTAGTTAGCGGCCCTTCTATAATAAATTGAAAGTCAAAAAATACCTATACCCACCTTGATTGATCATTATCCAAGCCCCCAATTTATCGGTTTCCGGCTCAAATAATAATGCTCCCAAGGGGGCTTCGGGGTCTTCTTTTCTGAAATATGCAAAAACGTTTGAATCTCTGGTATACATTTTTCCACCATCTATACTTTTCTTGGCCTTACTTTCATCAAATGGCTTATAAATTTCGTGGTCTTTGTAGAAACGCATGGGTTTTGCGTCCAAGTTTTCCAGTCCTATACTGTCCACTGTTTTCCTAAAATAATAGAAGATGGTATCGAAAACAGCCAATCTATTTTCTTTGCGTTCTGCAACGGTATCATTTAGGACATTGTCAAAATAGATGTATCTCTTGAACAAAGTATCTTTGGAAATTTCATTTTTTTTCTTTTGATAGACATATGTGGCAAGTTCTGTGAGTTTTGTGTATTGTGCCAATTCATTTTCTGACCAGTTTTTTGGGCCTTCACTTTGTCCATGTCCTATGTTCCATACCAATAGAATTAGTCCAATCCCTATTTTTTTCATCA
Source organism: Flagellimonas baculiformis (assembly GCF_033441575.1). Taxonomy (NCBI): domain Bacteria; kingdom Pseudomonadati; phylum Bacteroidota; class Flavobacteriia; order Flavobacteriales; family Flavobacteriaceae; genus Flagellimonas; species Flagellimonas baculiformis. Next base: position 12,355 of record NZ_JAUZVW010000006.1, on the reverse strand, counting down.
CAGTTCAATTAAAAAAGTGTATTGTTCTCCAAGATACTAAATCCATTTTATGGAAAAATAACCTCTCCAAATTTCCCTATCTTGGGCGGCATGTTCAATCACGACCTGTTCACCTATTTGGAAAGCTACCTAACCGAAGAGCGAAAACAACGTTTTTTGGAAGTGTTGCAACTCCGTACGAAATTCATCACTGTGGCCATTGAGGATGTGTACCAGATGCACAACACCAGTGCCATTATCCGCAGTTGCGATGTGTTCGGCGTACAGGAAGTCCATGTGGTGGAAGATCGTTTTGCCAAACGGTTGGACAAGAATATTGCCATGGGTGCCGAAAAGTGGGTGGATGTGTACCGATATGGAAATACAGGGGATTGTATTGCGCAACTCAAGGAGAACGGCTATCAGATCGTTGCCACCACCCCGCACGACAACTCGACGCTGCTTCCCGATTTTTTTCCCGAAAGCAAATCGGCCATTTTTTTTGGAACGGAAAAGGCAGGGCTCAGTGACGAGGTGATGCAGCAGGCGGATGTCTTTCTGAAAATCCCGATGGTTGGTTTCTCGGAAAGTCTGAACGTATCCGTTTCGGCGGCCATCATCATACAGGATCTGGCCCAAAAAGTAAGACAGTCTGGATTGGATTGGCAATTGTCTGAGGATGAGATTCTTGAAAAACGAATGGATTGGACCAAAAAATCCATCAACCATGTGAAGGGAATCATCAAAAGATACCTTTCCGAGTAAAGTTTTTTTGTATTTTTAGTTGTTAACCAATCACTTAAGCAAATGATGACAGCAGTTTACATTATTCTCGGAATTGTTTTGTTGATCTTGATTTTGGCAACAATCGCACCCAAAACCTATAATGTTTCCCGGTCCATAGAGATAAGCAGGCCAAAGGAGGTGGTATTTGCACATCTCAAATCCTTGAAAAAGCAAAATGACTGGTCCCCTTGGGCCAAAAGGGATCCCAATATGCAACAAAAGTTCACGGGAACCGATGGCGAAGTTGGGGCTATCAACTACTGGAACGGCAACAAGCAAGTAGGGGAAGGGGAGCAGGAAATCACAAAGATCGTGGAAGGAGAACGGGTGGAATCCGAGCTACGGTTCCTAAAACCCTTCAAATCCACTTCGGATGCCTATTTGGTGACCGAAAGTATCGGCAATGACAGAACCAAGGTCATTTGGGGCTTTTCCGGTCAGAATAAATTTCCGATGAACATTATGATGCTGTTCATGAACATGGACAAAGCAGTGGGAAAGGATTTTGAGGAAGGACTTTCAAACTTAAAGGCAATTTTGGAAAAATAACGCGTATGGATTACAATATGGTGGGCTGGTTCGAAATCCCTGTGGAGGATATGGAACGGGCCAAAACATTTTATGAAGCCGTTTTTCAGGTAGAGATAAGCGTGCAGGATTTTGGGGGCACCAAAATGGGCTGGTTCCCCATGGACCAGGAAAAACCTGGCGCCGCGGGATCACTTATCCAAAATAAGGATTGGTACAAACCTAGCGGGAGCGAGGGAACACTGCTCTATTTTAATAGTATGGACGTGCAGAACGAACTCGACCGCATTGAGCGGAACGGAGGGAAGATTATGCAACCCAAGACCCAAATCAGCAAGGAAATAGGTTTTATGGCCGTGTTTTTGGATACTGAGGGCAATCGGATAGCCTTGCATTCAAGGCAGTAAGGCCTATTCCACCAATTCCAAAAGGGCAATGTCAAAGTCATTCTCCAAAATCACCTTACCATTGTTGACAATGACTTCTGTTTCTGAATAGGTATCGTACAGTTTGGTGCCGTCCCCAAAAAAACCTTTCACCCAAAGGGATTTTTTGCCCTTGGGCAAATCCAGCCCTACGACCACTTTGTCCCTGAAATCGCCATCCACATAGGTCCTGGAGAACACATAGGGGGATATCCCCAGTCTTTTGTGCTTGCCGGCCCCTATTGCCGGATGGTTCCTTCGGAACTGCCCCAGTTTTTGCCAGTGTTTATGGATCTGTTGCACCTGGGGGAGGCTGTCCAGTTCTTCCCAGTTCATAAAGGAACGCAAAGTGGCATCGCCCTCGGCACCTTCAATGGTGAGGCTACGGGAGGTTTCGTCCCCATAGTACACTTGGGAGGCGCCAGGGGTCAAAAGTAGCACGTTGGCGGCACGAATGGCCTTTTTCCGTTCCTTGTCGTATGGTGCTCCATCGTCATGTGAGGTCAGGTAATTGAGCACGCTTTTGTCCTTCAATTTGGTATTGAGGATGTTGCTATATTTCTTAAAGATGGACTCGTAGTCGTTATCGGCATCGGTCTTCAGCTCAAAATTGATCAGACTTTTGAAGCCATAATCAAAAAAGTCCACCTTCTTGTCGCCAAAATCAAATTGGCGTCCACCCGAAATACCATAATTATAGACCTCGCCCACCATATAGAACGGATTGTCGTCCAACACTTTGCTCTCGTGTTTCTTTTTCCACATTTCGAAAGCGATATTGGCTTCCTTGTGCAGTTCGCCCCAAACATCTTCGTTCACATGCTTGACGGTGTCCACACGGAATCCATCCACGCCGAACTCGTTGATGTAATCGGTCAACCATTTGATGATGTAGTAGCGCGGAGCCCTAGGGTAGCCTGTGCGTTCAAAGAAAAGTTGCAGTTCATCCAATTCCTTGCTCAAACGGCCCTCTTCCTTCCATTTGGCCAAAAGCGCATCTGGGAGCTCCACAGCCTCGTTGGATTCGGTAAGGATATCCGGCAAGTTTTCCACTAGGGTACATGCCGTGGTATTTTCGTAGGTGGTGAACTCGCATTTGGGTCCGGTCCTTACCCAATCGTCCGGCCATACGGGGTCTTGTTCGGTAACGGGTCCGGTATGGTTCAGCACCACATCCAGCAGGATTCGGATGCCCTTTTTATGGGCGGCCTTCACCAGGTTGCCCAAATCTTGCTTGGTGCCAAAGTTCGGGTCTATGGCGGTCCAGTCCTTGGCCCAATAGCCATGGTAACCGTATGTTTTTCCAGTGCCTTCGTCCGTGGCCCCGTGGATCTGTTCCACAACGGGAGTGAACCAAATGGCGTTGATGCCCAGATCGGTGAAATAACCTTCTTCTATTTTTTGGGTGATGCCCTGCAGGTCACCGCCCATAAATCCCCTGAGCATGCCCGTCTCTTCCGTGCGGTCAAAATTGATGTCGTTTTCGGGATTTCCGTTGTTGAAACGGTCCGTCAGCAGAAAATAGACATTGGCGGCTTCCCAGACAAAAGGGACCTCTTTTTTGGGCGCCTCCTGTTGGACTACTTGTATTTTTTCAGGTTGTTTTTTAACCTCTTTACAGCCGATGAACAAGGGAATGGTGTACATGACGACAAGTAGCTTTTTCATGTATTGGGATTTTGTCTAAAGCTATAAAATGAATGTGGAAATATAAAATTTATTTATAGCCGGGCCCAAACCTGAAAAAGAACGCTTTTATTGTTTTCTGTTCAGTACTTTATATTCTTCGTAGCAACTGGAGATGGCATCCAAGATCTGGAGATCGTTGGCCGTGCTGATGAAAGATTTGGAATAATTGCAGTTGTTGAGGATATCCTCGATGTCCACTTTTTCCAATTGGAGGAGTTCAGTAAGGGTCTCCCGGTCAAATTTTGAGGCGAGCAGGTCCCTGATGTTGTCATCTTCCTTGATCTGGCGCAATTTGCGCATCTGTCGGGGCTGTTTGCCAAAAAGGTTACGCAGTAGGTCGGCGGGGTTCAAGATGGCCCCAAGGACCTTGGTCACCGCACTGGGGCTTTTGCTGCCTGCCTCATAACTGGTGTTGAGGCCCGAGATGCTGTACTGTGGCGCATTGTTGATGGGAAGGTTCTTCACATCGATTTCCAAATAGCCCGTGAGTTGATAGGGCCTTACGATGACCTCTTCCAGCGCGTATGCGAGTTCGGTCAGGGCTATTTTGGTGTCCCCGAATTTGAACATGTCGTTTGTGACCCTTACTTTTTGCGTCTTAAAACCCAAATAGGAGAGGTAAAGGGTATCATTCACCGCGGCCGGAATGGTAAACTTTCCGTTTTGGTTGGTGATGGTCCCTTTTACCTGGTTCAGGTTGATGACGTGCACACTTTCCAAAGGCATATCGCTCTGCGCATTGATGACCGTGGCGGTGAGTTCACCGACCTCTTGGTTTTCCATTTCATCTTGGGCAAAGCCATGAAGGGAAACAAGGGCGAAAAGTGTAAGTAATATTCTTCTCATGCAATTTTAGTAGGTATAAAAGTACTAAACAAAGAAAAAACTACAGTACCCCAGTAGCATTTAATATAGAATTAACTAATAGAAGCCAGTCCTTTTTTTGCCACCTTTTTTACTGAATCCGCCTTTTTTACCGCCTTTGAAGGATCGGTTGTCCCCACCTTTGCGATGGCCACGTTTCCTGTCACGCTTTTTGCCGCCTTTACCACCACCAGACCCCCCAGGGTTTTTGGAAACTTCCACGTTGATGAAGCGCCCATCCACCTTGAAGTCGGTGAAAGTCTGCAAAATGAAATCGGTCAATTGCGCATCGGAATTGAAAAAGGAGAAACTGTCCTTGGTATCCACGTTGAAAATGTCCTCTTTTTCAAGGTTCAATGTGTCCCGTAGGAAATCTTTCAGCGACATCCAGTCATAGCCGTCACGTTCACCAATGTTGATGAAGTAGCGCACGGAACCCTCTGATGGAATATCCCCACCTCTGTCCTCGCTACTGCCACGTTCACCCCTGTCGGAGTCGGAAGTGTTAAGGTCTTTGGTCTTGCTGTAGTAGTTGTAGAATTGGGTAAACTCTACCGAAACGATTTTTTTGATGAGCTCATCGCGGTCAATGCCTTCCAACACATCGTTGATGGCGGGAAGATAACTGTCGATTTCCTTGTTGACCTTGGTTTCCTTGATCTTGTTGGCCAAGTGGTACAACTGGATTTCACAGATTTCTATGCCCGAAGGAATTTTTTTGGCGATAAAGTCCTGCTTGATCTTACCTTCTATGGATTTGATCTTGCGGAGTTCCGAACGGGTAACGATGACCATGGAAATCCCTGACTTCCCGGCTCTACCGGTACGACCGCTACGGTGGGTGTACGTCTCTATTTCATCGGGCAATTGGTAATTGATCACGTGGGTCACATCGTCCACATCGATGCCTCGGGCCGCTACATCGGTGGCCACCAACATCTGCACTTGCTTTTTTCTGAAAGCATTCATGACCATGTCCCGTTGGTTCTGGCTCAGGTCGCCATGAAGCGCACCTGCGTTGTAACCATCCTCGATCAATTTTTCCGCTACGCGTTGGGTGTCCCGTTTGGTCCTACAAAAGACCACGGAGAAGATGCCTGGATTGGCATCGGCAAGGCGTTTCAGTGCCGAATATCGGTCACGGCCACCCACCACATAATATTCGTGCTGTACAGTGGCGGCTCCTGCATTTTTGGTGCCCACCGTGATTTCAACGGGCTGATGCATGAACTTTTTGGCAATGGAGGCCACTTCTTTGGGCATGGTAGCGGAAAACAACCATGTCAATTTTTCTTGGGGCGTATTGGAGAGGATGTCCTTGATGTCCTCATAAAAGCCCATGTTCAGCATTTCATCGGCTTCATCCAGAACGCAGTAATCGATTTTTGAAATATCGACCATGCCACGTCCGATCATGTCCTTCATACGGCCTGGGGTGGCGACTACAATCTGCGCGCCACGCTTTATTTGCTTGGCCTGCTCCGTGATGCTGGCGCCACCATAGATGGCCACGGTATTCAGTCCTTTTATGTATTTTGAATACAGTTTCAGTTCGTTGGTGATCTGCAAACAGAGTTCACGGGTAGGGGAAAGGATAAGTCCCTGTGTGGTCCTGCTCTCTGCATGGATCTTTTGGATCATGGGAAAACCAAAAGCAGCGGTCTTTCCTGTTCCTGTTTGTGCCAAGGCCACCAAATCGGTGTCCTGTGCCAATAAAACGGGGATTGATTTTTCCTGTACTTCGGAGGGGGATTCAAATCCAAGATCGGAAATAGCATCCAATAGGGGTTGATCTAACCCCAAGGCTTCAAATTTTGTCATAGTGGTATATACCTTAAAATCGCAAATATGTTGTGTTGCACCGAGCGATTTTTCTATAACCCTTTAAGCCCATCGCAACACCTTGCCCATACCGGCGGCGTTATTAAAGCGGCAAAGGTACATTAAATTTGGTCAGCTGTAGCTATGTGGCACTTTTTTTTAAAAATTCGACCAATTTCTGAATGGCCCTGCCCCTGTGGCTGATTTCGTTTTTGGTGGCTGAGGACAGTTCCCCAAAGGTTTTTTCGTATCCATTCGGCCTAAAAATGGGATCGTACCCAAAACCTCCGCTCCCTTGCTGGCTTTCGGTGATGGAACCTTCGACAATGCCTTCAAAAACAAAACTTTCCCCGTTGAGGTTCAGGTGTATAACGGTTTTGAAATGGGCGGAACGGTTGTCCTTTCCTTCCAACTTGGTCAATAACTTGGCCATGTTGTCCCCTGCATTTTTTTGCTCCCCGGCATATCTTGCCGAATACACGCCTGGTTCACCGTTGAGACTGTCCACCAATAGACCAGTATCGTCCGAAAAGCAGTCCAAACCATAGGTTTGGGTCACAAAATCGGCCTTGATCTTTGCATTTTCCTTCAAAGTCAACCCCGTTTCAGGGATTTCATCAAAGCAACCAATGTCCTTTAGCGATAAAAGTTCGAAGGATTCCGGTAAAAGTTGTTGGACTTCGTGCAGTTTATGGTCGTTGTGGGTGGCAAAAACAAGTTTCAAAACGTGGAGAGGTTCTATGTGAAGATCAAAAGTAGTAATTTCGAAACTTAAACACGTCGCATGAAATTGAAATTGCCACCGGCTTTGGTAATGTTGCTATTCGGGGGATTGATGCATGTTCTGGCTCAATTCCTGCCCGTTGGGGACTTTGATTTTTTTGGCAGGAGGGAGCTGGCTCTCTTCTTGGCGGGCTTGGGATTTTTGGTGATTTTCATTTCGGTGATACAGTTTTTAAAAGCCAAGACCACCACGGACCCATTGAGTCCCGGAAAGACCACCAAATTGATCACTTCCGGTATCTACAACTACACCCGAAACCCCATGTATCTGGGAATGTTGCTTTTTCTTTTGGCCTTTGGACTGAAATTGGGGAACGCCTTCAACACGCTTTTGGCCGCGGGTTTTGTGTCCTACATGAACCGTTTCCAGATCAAGGGGGAAGAAGAAGCATTGGCAAAAATGTTCGGTAAGGAATACAATATGTACTGCAAACTAACCAGACGGTGGTTTTGAGGTCTGAAGTGTCACGTTGAGCGTAGTCGAAACGTTGAAAGCATTTCGTGCCTATTCGTGAAATTCGTGTCGAAATAGACGAAAGAACATAGAGAAAAGACGAAAGACGTCCATCTCTGTCATTCTGAAAACATGGAGTGTTTGAAGAATCTGTAACCCAGAAAAGGATTCTTCGCTTCGCTCTGAATGACAAAGTATGTTTCAAATTTCTGACTTTCAATCACATATTGGAATTTGGAATTTCAGATTTGAAATCTTGTGCTTGAAACTTGCGTTTTGAACTTGAACTTCCACTTGATTTTGGGCCTAATTGCAAAAAGATGAATTTTGGGTGCCATTTGAAACAAAATGTAAGGGTTTTTTGATTTATCGACAATTCTGTAAGGTTTTTGGGCGGTCCAGATTTCAGGGATGGAATTAATCCTTAATTTTACGCCTTAATTTTTTTGATGGAATCCATGGTGCAAACGGGACGCAAATATGTTTTCGATTTTGACAGCACCCTCACAAGGGTGGAAGCGTTGGATGTTCTGGCGGAAATGACCCTTCAGGGAAACCCGAAAAGGGACGAAATCGTAAGAGAAATTCAAAGGATCACCAATTTGGGGATAGACGGTGACATTTCCTTCACCGAATCTTTGGAAAGGAGGATACGTCTGCTCAACGCGAACAAGAGCAATCTTCAGGACCTTGTTGCCGAACTTCGCCAAAAGATATCCAAATCCATTGCGGCCAATAAGGATTTTTTTCACGAATTTTCAGAAGATATCTATGTGATTTCCTGCGGATTCAAGGAATTCATAGATCCCATAGTCGAAGAATACAAGATTCCTTCGGACAGGGTGTATGCCAATACCTTCAAGTTTGATGAAGAAGGAAATATTGTTGGGTTTGATGAGACCAATGTGCTCGCTTCCCATAACGGAAAGATAGAATGTTTGAAAAACCTGGGTCTGGAAGGCGAGGTTCAGGTGATTGGGGACGGTTATAGCGATTATGTGATGCGCGAGGCCGGAATAGCCCATAAGTTTTTTGCCTACACTGAAAACGTGCACCGTGAAAAAGCGGCCAACAATGCCGATCATGTGGCACCTAACCTAGATGAATTTTTATTTGTGAACGATTTACCAAGAAACCTGTCCTATCCCAAGAACCGAATCAAGATCCTTTTGCTGGAAAATGTGCACACAGCAGCCTTTGAGAACCTATCCGAAGATGGGTTTTCCGTGGAACTGGTAAAGCACAGTCTCTCCGAGGACGAACTTGTGGAACGCATCAAAGGGGTGCATGTACTCGGTATCCGTTCCAAGACACAGGTTACCCAAAGGGTATTGGATGCTGCCAATAAACTGTTGGTGGTGGGCGCTTTCTGTATCGGGACCACACAAATCGATTTGGAATACAGCAAAAAGAAAGGGGTAGTGGTCTTCAATGCACCTTATAGCAATACAAGGTCTGTGGTGGAACTGGCCGTTGGTCAGATCATTATGCTCATGCGCAGCATCTTCCCGCGCAGTACCGAGATCCATAAAGGGGAGTGGAACAAAACCGCTTCCAATTCCAGGGAAGTCCGGGGCAAGAACCTAGGGATTGTTGGCTATGGCAACATCGGAAAGCAAATGTCCGTATTGGCAGAGGCCATCGGTATGCATGTGTACTACTACGATGTGAACGATCAATTGGCCCTGGGAAATGCCGTAAAATGCAACACCTTGGAAGACCTATTGTCCGTGTCCGATGTGGTCACGCTCCATGTGGATGACAATAAGGCCAACAAGAACTTTATAGGCGAACGCGAGATCAACCAAATGAAGGATGGTGCCATGCTCATTAACCTCTCCAGGGGCTTTGTGGTGGATATCGATGCACTGGCATCAGCGTTGAAGAGCGGAAAATTGGGTGGTGCAGCGGTGGATGTATATCCTTCCGAGCCAAGTGCCAATGGCGCTTTCGAAACGCCTTTGCAAGGCCTGTCCAATGTGATCCTCACGCCACACATTGGTGGTAGCACCGAGGAGGCACAGCGGGACATTGCCGATTTTGTACCCAGCAAGATCATGGACTATATCAACTCAGGGAACACGGTGGATGCCGTGAATTTCCCCAATATCAGGTTGCCCAAACAAAACAAGGCGCACCGTTTTCTGCACATTCACAAAAACGTGCCGGGCATCATGGCGAAGATCAACGAAGTGTTGGCCAAGTACGGACTCAACATCACCGGACAATATTTGTCCACAGATCCCGAAGTGGGTTATGTGATCACCGACCTGGACAGGGAGTATGACAAAGATGTGGTGAAGGAACTGAAGAACGTGGAAAACACGATCAAGTTCAGGGTACTTTATTAATAGACGCAGGACCGTTGCGCTTTAGGAGAAAAGAAAAAAGATACTTGTTGTTGCCAACTGGTTTTGGCTTTATTTTTTCCGTTCAATTTTTATCGGATTCTGTCGAGTGTCAAAAACGTCAATTATTTCAATTTGTTTTTCTTTCTCGTTTATCCAATAAATGATTTTATAGTTTTTAAAGACTAAATATCTGAATTCTTGTTTTCTGCTTTTCAAGAGTTCCTCGACTTGCCCTATTTTCGGTTGTTTTTTAATTTTAAGGGCTTCATTGTATATTCCGTCAATGAGTTTTTTAGCAATCCGGATTCCTGCTTTTTCCCGATAGTATTGAAAAATCTTTTGAAGTTCTCTTTGAGAAAAGTCAGTCCAATATAATTTTAATCCCATTGGTCAATCTTGGCTTTTAATTCATTCGTTTCTATTAATCGACCATTAACGGAGTCATCCATTGATTGGTCAATCCGAGAATTAAATTCCTTGATTGTCATTGGTTCAAACACTCGCTCCTCAGCAGCATTTCGCTCTTTTTTCAATATTTTTTCCAAACGGGAAATGGCTTCTTCACTTTGAAGTTTTAGAAATTCTTGTACAAATTCTATTTTTCGAGCTTCTAAGTTCATTGTATTCAGCTTTTTATCAAAGGTACTAAATTATCAATATACCCATCTATTTTAATGGAATCGGCATGGTACTTTATTGATAGACACAGAACCGCTTCGCTTTAAGAAACAGAAACAAGGACAATTGGTCTTGTCTCTTGATTCTTGTCTCTTTTCCACATTATTGGTGATGATACGGTTCGTTCCGTAGTATGGTGAACCCCCTGTACAATTGCTCCACCAAGAACAAGCGGACCATTTGGTGCGAAAAGGTCATTTTGGACAGACTGATTTTTCCATTACATTTTGCATACACCGCATCACTGAAACCATAAGGACCCCCAATGGCCAAGACCAAGTTTTTGAGGCCGCTGTTCATTTTCTTTTGAAGGAATTGGGCAAAATCCAAAGAAGTATATTGTTTCCCATTTTCATCCAACAGCACGAGGGTGTCGGTGGGCTGTAGCTGCGCCAAAATGAGTTCCCCTTCCTTTTCCTTTTGTTGGGTCTCCGAAAGGTTTTTACTGTTCTTGATGTCGGGCAGTACCACAAACTCGAACTTGATGTAATGTTTCAGCCGTTTTTCATAAAGGGCTATCAGTTGCTCCAGTTCAGACCTGTCTGTTTTTCCTATGGCTATCAATGTAATCTGCATGATCCAAAAGTAGCTCTTTATAGGGAAACAAAGTGGTTGGGGTGAAAAGTTCAAGTGCAGGTTTCAAGTGCAAGGGAAAATGGAATTGCGGGTTTTGGGTTTCAGGTTACGGATGTTTCAGAACGCAGTATGTAATTTTCAGTGATTTTTGTCATTCTGAGCGAAGCGAAGAATCTTTTTTCGTTGAGATTCTTCAAACACTATGTATTTTCAGAATGACAGGCATTCCGAATAACTCAGTAACTGAACCACCTAATAGATAAGCCATCCAGAACAACTGTCCCCTTGAGGGGACCATAGGGGTGTTTTTCAGGTGACACGAATTGCACAAATGTTCACGAACCAATGTTTGGACTTCGGACACCATTCGCCAAACTCCAAAAGAACAAATCCCCCCACCAATTGTTCATTCCCTTTGAGGGAGGTCAGTAGGGGCCAAACAAAAAACCACCGAAAGACCCAAGGGCCTCCCGGTGGTTCATAGGTTTGATGCTATACTCAATCACATACTTCCGAACTGCCAAAGGTGATGGTCCAGTTGTTGGGTGCACCGCTGAGGGCCGCGTAGGCAGCGAAGCCGCCGCCGTTCTCGCAGATGTTCACCCCTTCCGCGTTAAGCTCCACATTGGGCTGGACCTCCAAGTTGGCCCACCCGATCAGGGTATTGGAGAAGTTAAGGGCGGACATGCCGCTGTTGTCCAACATGGCGTACATGGCCTGTACATTGGAAATGTCCCAGTTCCCTAGGTTTTGGTCAAATGCCATGGCTCCATTAAACATGGCCTCCATATCGGTCACTTTGGAGGTGTTCCATCCGCTGATGTCACTGTTAAATTCAGTGGCCCCAAAGAACATATATGACATATCCGTCACGTTGGAAGTGTCCCATCCACTGATGTCCCCGTTGAAGGAGGTAGCTCCTAAGAACATCCCGGTCATATTGGTCACCTGGGAGAGGTCCGGGGTGTCCGTGGTGTTAAGGACCATATTTGAACAATAAGCGAAGGTGCCCTGCATACTCTCCCACTGGATGCTGCCCCATTGCTCCACGGAGAGCAGCTTGTCAAGGTTGGAATCTCCTTCAAAGATACCGAAGACGAGCCGTGGCAATTGCCCCTTGATGGCCACGGTATGGGTACCTGCACTGGTATAGGCGTGGGAGATTTCACCGGCCGTGGTGATCTGCTCCACGGTGCCGTCCCCCCAATCGATGGTAAAATCATAGGTATAATTGCCAGATAAGTAAAGAAAGATTTCCTCATTGGCAGCGGTGGTCTTCCAGGTGGTGACAAAGGAGGCGGGGTCCTCCGCAAGACCTTCGACCACGTTGGTGACCTTTATGGTCACGGTGGCGGTGGCGCTCTTGTCGCCGTCCCTGGCCTCCACGGTGATGCTGTGTTCGGTCTTGGCCTCGAAGTCCA